>JAABSK010000211.1 GCA_011390435.1 Desulfobacteraceae bacterium
AGATATCAAAATGGTGATCGTCTCCATGAAAACCGGTGCTTTTGACTTTGTTCTCAAACCGCTGAATCCGGATATTCTGGCATTGACCATCAAAAAAGCCATTGATTCAATTGCCTTGAGAAAAGAAGTTCAGCTTCTCCAGGAAAAATACCTCAAAGAAAACCATCCGTGCTTTATCGGCGAAAGCAAAAAAATCGAAGATATCATGGATTTTGTCAATCTGGTGGCCAAAAGCCCGGATACCCCTATCATGATCATCGGTGATACCGGTACGGGAAAAGAATTGATCGCGCGGGCCATTCATGCCAGAAGCCCGGTTTTTCAGGGTCCGTTTGTCCCGGTCAACTGCTCGGCATTTCCTGAAGACCTCATTGAAAGCGAACTTTTCGGATACGAAGCAGGCGCATTCACCGGTGCACAGAAACAGGGAAAAAAAGGACTGATCGAGGAGGCTGACGGCGGCACCCTCTTTCTGGATGAAGTGGCAGATCTGAGCCTGGCTGGCCAGGCCAAACTGCTCAGGTTTCTTGAAAGCGGTGAATTCTATAAAGTGGGCAGTACCCGGAAACACCGCGTCAGTGTCCGGATTGTTTCCGCCACCAATAAAAACCTTGCAGCGCTGATCCGCGAAGAGCGGTTCAGAAAAGATCTGTATTTCCGCCTGTGTGTGGTCAAAGCCGCCATTCCCGCCTTGAATGACAGGCGGGACGACATCCTGCCGCTGGCCAAACATTTTCTGCATCAGTTCAATCAAAAATTCAATAAAAACATTCACAGACTGTCAGAATCGGCTTGCCAGGTCCTGTTATCCCATCAGTTTACCGGCAATGTCAGGGAGTTGAAAAACATCATTGAACGGGCCTGCCTGATCTGCTCCTCAGATGTGCTTACCAGAGAATCTTTGGGCCTTCATCTGGAGCTGCTGACAGACCCGTCAAAAAAAACGCTCCAGATTCCGGATGAACCCGACCTGGATGGACTGGATCAGGGAATTGATCTGAAACATCACATGGATACCATTGAAAAAAAATTAATTCTGGCCGCACTGGAACGTGCGGGCGGCAATGAAAGCCAGGCAGCCCGGTTGCTGGGAATCAATCACCACACCTTTCGGTACAAACTGAAAAAAATCAGATCTGACCACGCTTCCTGATAATTTATTTTTCGCAATTTTTCGAATATGTCGAAATTTTCAGATCTAAAATTCGACAAAATCAAAAAATATGCTGGCGATTGATACCCCACCTGCGGCCAGAACGGTGTGATTCAAGAAAAAAGTCCACGGCATGGTTCATGCAACATACAGATCATTGAGACCAACAGCGCTGTGTTTAAAAACAGGGCTTTACACAGATGGATGGACACAGGATGGGGCAAAACAGCAGACAAACCGTGCAGGTCATGATCATTGACAATGACAAGTATGTCAGGGAATCGTTGAGCACTTTTCTGGGAAATGAAAATTTGACATTTCTTATTTTCAAATCTGGAAAAGAGGGCCTGAACGCCCTTAAATACCAGAAAATTGATGTGGTGATTGCCGACTATTTTCTGCCGGACATGGACGGTGTAACACTGCTGAAAACCGTTGCGGTTCAAAAACCCGGAACTGCCAGAATCCTGATGGCCACGATTACCAATGATGATCTTAAAAAGGATATCGCCAGAAACCAGATTGATGCGTTTATTGAAAAACCATTAAGTATTGCATCGATCGACCATACCCTCTGCGAAATCATCAAGGATTATTCAACCCGTTCAAAATCGGAGAAACCGGATGAAAGATAAACAAAATTGGGATTGGCAGACACCGGAAAAACAAGTTCCGGTGAAAGAATGGCAGGATGAGTTCAACTGGGTGCAGCACCCGTGTGTCAGCCCGGATGGTGAAAAGATTGCAGCGATTGTCAACACGGATGAAGCTGAATTTGCCGTGTGCGTGAACGGCCAGACCTGGCCGGAAACTGTTGAAAAAGCATGGTCGCTTCAATTTATTCCGGATGGCAGGCTGGCAGTACTGATGGCCAATGACGACGAATGGACCGTGGGTGTTGACGGCGAATCCTGGGAAACAGGTTTCGATTATATCTGGGACCTGAAGACCACACCGGATGGTGCTTTTATCGGTGCCGCCATTCAAACGGATGGTGAATACGGCATGACCGTCAACGACCAGATGTGGGATCAGCTTTACCAGAACATCACAGGAACCGTTCTGAGCCCGCAGGGGGCATCCGCTGCCGTTGTCCAGGTGGTCCCCATGGGTCAGGCAGACATTACCACCTTTGCGTCGGGCATCTTCAGTGCAGCGCTCAACGGCGAGGTCGCATCTGAAACATATATGGATATCAAGGATATCTGTTTTGACAGCCAGGGGGAAAAGATCGCCTATGCCATCAGAAAAAACCGCCTTGACTATTCCATTGCCAACCACCACTTTCCATGGTCATCTGATTTTCAATTTACCTGGGGTCCCTGTTTTGCCGACCATGGCAAAAGCGTGATTGCACCGGTACGCAGAAACGGGAAATGGTTTTTGTATAAAGACAATGCTGATTTCTGGAACCGGCCGTTTGAACAGGTCTGGAATATTGCTGTTCACGAGCCCAGCAACAAAATTGCCGCCATTGTATCTGAAAAATTCGGTAAATGGTCTGTCTGTGAAAACAATACCATGCTTGATTTTTCCTGCGACACCATGATCTCAGAGCTGTTTTATTCTGACAACGGGCAACAGCTGATCGCCCTGTTCAAAGACAAGGGGACCTGGGATATTGCTGTCAACGGAAAAAAATGGAACCTTATGGCAGATAAACTGTGGGCTCCTCAGGTCAGTTCAGACACAACTGTTCTGGCCACCCGGATGGAGAAAAACGGCCGGTTTCACCTGGTGGTCAATGGAACGGTATACCCGGAACAGTTTGAGATGATGTTTGAGCCGGCCATCAGTCCGGATAACGGAAAAATCCTTTTAAAGGCCATCAAAAACGGAATTTATTCAAGACAAATCCTGTCTCTGGACAAGATTGTATAGGGGAGAAACACATGCATTCTTTTATCGCGTTTATTATGGGACCCATGGTCTGGATCTCTTTTGGGATATGCATTCTGGGTATTTTTTTCAGACTGGTCCAGGTATATCGCCAGACCAGAGAAAAAGAAAATTTTATGTTTACCTATCTATCGCTGAAATACAGCCTGCGCTCAATCGGGGCCTGGATGATTCCGTTCTTCCCGGTGAGCACGCGCAAAAGTCCGGTGTTCTACGGCATATCCTATCTTTTTCATCTGCTGCTCTTCCTGGTCCCAGTGTTTTTGCTGTCCCACGTGGTATTGTTCAAAGAAGGGATCAACATCTCCTGGATCACTCTGAGTGACCCGGTGGCTGACGGATTGACCCTTGTTGTCATTCTGGCCCTTGTTTTTTTTGGGATCCGGCGGCTGGTCACCCCGGAAGTGAAATTTCTGACAACAAAATCTGATTTTGTGTTCATCGGGCTGGTGGCACTTCCCTTTATCAGCGGATTTTTAGCCTATCACCAGTTTTTTGCGTACAAGTGGATGGTGATCCTCCACGTCATATCCGGGGAATTGATGCTGATCCTCATCCCCTTCACTCGATTTTTCCACATGGTCATGGCACCGTTGACACGGGCGTATACCGGATCTGAATTCGGTGGTGTCCGACATGCAAAAGACTGGTAAAGCCGGACTGGCCCCAAGAATTTAAGGAGATATTCATGCAGCACTCAGACATCAAAAACAACACCCAGACATCTGAAAAAGTTCCCGTGGTTGATGACGGCGTAGAAGCCGGCCTGAAACGGCTGACCCCTGAAAGAATTGCAGAGGTCATCAACCAGGTCCTTACAACGGAAACCGGCCCCCGGTTCAAGGCGTACATCCAGACCTGCATGCGGTGCGGACTGTGCGCAGATGCCTGCAGCATCTTTCTGTCCAACGATCGGAGCCCGAGATTTTCCCCGGCTGCCAAGGTCAAGCTGACCCTGCTGGAGATGATCAATAAAAAGGGCCGGGTATCTGTCGATTTCATGCGGGATGCCGTGCGGATTGCCCATACCGAATGCAATGTATGCAAGCGCTGTTCCATGTACTGCCCTTTTGGAATCGATATCGCCTATATGATGCTCACGGTGAGAAGAATCTGCCATAAACTTGAAATTACCCCCCTGTACATCCAGGATACGGTCAATTCCCATGCAGCCACATCCAACCAGATGTGGGTAAAGGAAGACGAGTGGATCGACACCCTTCAATGGCAGGAAGAGGATGCCAGAGAAGAGTTCGAAGACCTTCAGATCCCCCTGGACAAAGATGGGGCAGATATCATGTATTCGGTCATCGCACCGGAACCCAAATTCCAGGCCGGCCTGATTTATCAGACTGCCGTGATGATGCATGCCGCTGGAATGAACTGGACCATGCCGTCCACCCCTGGATGGGACAACAGCAACATGGCCATGTATACCGGCGATTTTGAGATATCCGGCCAGATTGCAAAAGTTCACTATGAAGCTGCAGCACGGCTGCATGTGAAAAAAATTGTCATGGGAGAGTGTGGCCATGCCTTCCGCTCGGTATATGATATCGGCAACCGGTGGGTGGGATGGACAAAACCGCCGATCGACCTGGTCCACGCCATTGATTTTTACCATTACCTGCTGACCTCCGGCAGGATCACGGTAAAAGAGAAATATCAAAAGACCGTCACCCTCCATGACCCCTGCAACATTGTCCGGGGAAGGGGCCTGCATGAGAAAGCCCGTGCAGTGGTCAATCTCATCTGTGAAAACTTTATTGAAATGACACCCAACAAAGAACACAACTACTGCTGTGGTGCCGGCGGCGGTGTGATCAACTGCGGTCCGCCCTGGAAGGGAACCCGGATGATCAACAACAAGGAAAAGGGCAGACAATTGCAGCGGACAGGTGCACAGGTTTTGATCGCACCCTGCCACAACTGTCATTCCGGTCTTGAGGATATCAACGAGCATTATGAACTGGGAATGGAGATCAAATTCCTGGGAGATATCATTTTCGAGGTCATGGAAAAAACGATTTATCAGAAAGGCAATTAAAATGAAATTCACCGCA
>JAABSK010000212.1 GCA_011390435.1 Desulfobacteraceae bacterium
TGCCCGGCAGAAAGTTACCGTAACCTGAACCAATTGATTGAAAACATAATGGATATAAACGAAAATTTCCTGGAAAAGGAAACACCAAAAACCCGGAAACAAAAAATGGTTGACCGACAAAATCGCTCAACCGTAGGTGAATCAACTGTTGAAAATTTTAAAATGCGATGCAAAAACATCAGCGTTTTTTATGATTATGGCGGAAAGGAAGCCATTCATGATGTATCGTTTGATATCGGTCAAAACGAGGTGATCGCATTGATCGGCCCGTCTGGATGTGGAAAATCCACTTTTTTACGGTGCCTGAACCGGATGAACGATACCATTGAAGGATGTGTTGTCAAAGGCGAAATCCTGCTGGACGATATCAATATTTATGACCCTAAAATTGACGTTGTTCCGTTAAGAGCCCAGGTGGGCATGGTGTTTCAAAAGCCCAATCCGTTTCCCAAATCCATTTATGACAACATTGCATATGGTCCCCGAATTCATGGCCTTGTGCAGAACAGGGATGAAACCGATGCCCTGGTGGAAAAATCCTTGAAACGGGCAGGCCTCTGGAATGAGGTCAAAGACCGTCTGGATAAACCTGGGACAGGGCTTTCCGGAGGACAGCAGCAGCGTTTGTGCATTGCGCGGACCATTGCTGTCAATCCAGAGATAATTTTAATGGATGAACCCTGTTCGGCACTGGATCCCATTGCAACCGCCATCATTGAAGATCTGATTGATGAACTCAGGCAGGAATATTCCATTGTGATTGTGACCCACTCCATGCAGCAGGCATCAAGAGTTTCCCAGCGGACAGGGTTTTTTCATCTGGGAGACTTGATTGAAATCGGCCCCACAGACCAGATTTTTTTAAATCCACTGCATCAGTTGACCCATGATTATATTACCGGCAGGTTCGGGTAGGTAAAAATCTGAAAGGGGTTGACATCATCAAAAAATAAATTATTATCATCTGTAATTCGAGTTGCCTGCTGTTGTCGGAGGAAAAACGCATGAATCAGATGCGATGTATCGCAACCAGTAAAATACCGTAAGGAGGAGAAAAATGTCTAAAGATTTTTGCGAAGACTGCGGCGTTTTATTGTCCAGAAATTCATGGATTTGTCCGGTATGTGGGTTTGACAACACATTTGACCAGTATTATGACATCCCTGTTGACGGTGAATTTTTCATCGAATCAATGGAAAGTACCGGGCGTTCAACACTTCCGGCTCAACCGGCTTAGCCGGAAGAACCTGGCTTCGCGTCGCACACGGTTTGTGTCGGCGTGAAGCATTCCTCCCTCCTTATTGCCTCATAATTCCATAATAAATTTTGAATCAAATACTCATACAGGCTGTGTAATGTGTGCAAACGGTTCGTTGATCAATTTTAAGGGTGTTTTGCACCGGATAGCGTGAGGAAAATACCAATGCCATTAACAGCCCTGAAAAATACAGAGTGGCGCATACGGCTGTCTCAAATAGACTATGCGTTTCAGCCTATTGTAAATATACACACGGGCAATACTTTTGGATTTGAGGCCTTGCTTCGTCACCACGAGAAGGCGGGTTTTAAAAGTATTGATGAGATTTTTGACCAGGCGTATGAAGAAGATGTCCTCCATCAGGTGGATCTGTATCTGCGCAGAAAGGCCCTGGCAAAATTTGCCGGATTTAAATCCAGCCGCCATTTAAAGCTGTTTTTTAATCTGGACAACCGATTATTCAATTCCAGGGACTTTTCTTCCGGGGATACCCTGGATATTCTGGAAACATACGGGTACAGTATTGATGATATCTGTTTTGAAATTTCTGAAAAACATCGGTTTCATGATAATTCAGATGTTTCCAAAATTCTTGGGCTTTATCGTGACCAGGGATATAAAATCGCTGTGGATGACTGTGGAACAGGATTTTCCGGTTTGCAGATGCTGTACTATGCAGAACCGGATTATATTAAAATCGATCGGTTTTTTATCCAGAATCTCGAAAATGACCCCAAAAAAAGGCTGGTTGTATCCACTATTGTCAATTTTGCCCATTTTATGGGTGCGCTGGTATTGGCAGAGGGTGTGGAAACACGCAACGAGCATTATCTGTGCAGGGAGATCGGATGTGATATGCTTCAAGGGTTTCTGGTTCAGCGGCCCCAGCTGGAATTGCGTAAACTCAGAACCCGGTATGAGAAAATAGGCGAGATCTCGCAGTCTGAAAAGCGTCACGGTGTTTTTAAAGATCAGTCGCTCATTTCTGGTGAGATAAAGTATATTGAACCAGTCTTTTCAGATTGTGATATCATTGCCATTATTGATAAATTTCGAAATGAAACATCACAGCCATTTTTTCCGGTTATCAACCAATATGAGGAACCGCTTGGCATTGTCCGGGAAACAGCGTTCAAAGAGTATATTTTTTCAAAATTTGGGCGAAATCTTCTGGAAAACCCGTCTTTTGGCAAAGATTTATCCCGGTTTATCTCCCGGATCCCCGTTGCAGATATTCATTCGTCAGTGGAAAAACTGATCGAAACTTACACACATTATAACAGCAGTGAAGGGCTGCTGATGGTGGATGATACAAAATATGTGGGTGTTTTGAGTACCAAGGCGCTTCTAAAACTCATCAATGAAAAAAACCTGACCCTTGCGCGGAACCAGAATCCATTGACCCGGCTGCCAGGTAACACCATGATTCATGAGTATTTCAGCACATGTTTGTCAGATTTTAAGACGCCGTATATGCTGCTGTATTTTGATTTTGACAATTTCAAACCCTACAATGATAAATATGGCTTCAGAAATGGAGACCGGTTGATCTTGATGTTTGCAGAACTGCTGAAAACAGCTGGATTTTCAGAAAATCGATTTGTCGGTCATGTTGGCGGGGATGACTTTTTCATGGGCATTAAAAATCCTGTCTGCATCCAGGTGGAAAATGAGATGCGCCAGCTGGCGCTTCGGTTTAAAAAAAACGCTGAAAGTTTTTATGACACCACTACGGTTCAAAAGGGATATATGACGGTTGAAGATCGCCAGGGCAATATCACCAGGGCGCCATTGATGACAGTGAGCATTGCTGCTCTGACCCTGCCATGTGGACCGGACAGGAGCTGTTCAATTGAAAAAGCCGGGAATATCATTGCGATTCTTAAAAAAAAGGCTAAACAGTCTTCAACAGGATTCTGCGCAGCCTGTATCACAGATATTCCAGAATTTAGACTGGATGACCGCATGTTTTTAGCAGACGTTGCTGAACAGTTTCAGGATGTTGCATATTGTGACGGTATCAGTGCGTCTGCCTGAAATCGGTCATATTCCGTAAGGTACAGTTCGATTGATTTTATCATTGTCATAACGAACCTGTCTGCGTTATGATGTGATTCATGATGTGAACTGCACGGCTGTGTAAACAAAAAAAACAACGAAGTGTTTTATTTCAGACAAATCCTTTAACGATTCAATGGATGGGAGCAGGCAGTGGGACCGGATAAAGCCAAAATAGATGCCCTTGACCTCCGGATGAAAGCACTGGGGATTGAAAAAAACGATATTGAAGAAAAATTTATCCAGGCCCCGGGAAGAGGCGGACAGAAGGTCAATAAAACCGCCAGTGCGGTGTTTATGCGCCATAAAAAGACTGGGTTGTCAGTAAAATGTTCTACATCACGGTCCCAGCATCTGAATCGTTTTCTGGCATTGCGAAGCCTGGTGAACAAGATCGAAGCTGCCCGGTCTGGAATTTCCTGTCCTGACCAGGAAAAAATTGAAAAAATCAGAAAACAGAAACAGCGAAGAAAACAGCGGACCCTTAAAAAGCTGTCCCAGACCTGAAGCCAAAAGAATGGGGTCCGGATCAGAACGCACCCAGTTGACAGGGTTTGATGCGCACCCCTTTTTTTTCACATGCTGACCCAATGTCCAGTCTTTTTTTTGTCAGTTTTGTCGCAATATCCCAGCACTGTCGGCAGGAGATTCTGCCGGTTTTTTCTGCAGCATGCTCAATGGCCTGGTCCAGATCGGGTGATACAGTCATTTCAGGATTCAGTTTTTTGGAAGGTGATCCATAACCGAACAGGCCCAGCTGACAGAGCGAAATGCGGTACCCCAAAAGATCAATCTGCTCACCGATTTTTTCAGGCGACACCCCTGTTTTCTGGGCAGCTTTATGGGCGGCAGCGCAACTGATGGAACGCTCCTGGGCCAGGGCTTTTATCTGCTGCGCCAAATGCGGATCAACGGTTTTGTTCGGGTGTTTCTGATCAAACGGCGTGTTCTGTCCCATGAATCATCTCCCATATCAAACGGTTTTCGTGTGTGGTTGCGGCATTTATTTTACATACAGGCTTGGAATCTGGCGGATGGACTGAAACCGGTGTTTCATGTTCATCAGGCTTTCTGCATTGCCAATGGCAAAAAAACCGCCGGGTACGATTCCCCTGTACAGTTTATTGACAACGGTTTCACTGGTTTTTACATCAAAGTAGATCATGACATTGCGGCAGAGTACAGCATCGAATTCAACAGATGGAACCGCATCTGAAATCAGGTTGAATTTTTGAAAGACAATGTGATCCTGGATCTCTTTTTTGATTTTTAAAAACCCCTCGTATTTCCCCCGGCCTTTTTGAAAATATTTGTGGAGCAGCGGCTGGGGAACATTCTGGGTTTTATCCTGCCGGTAGATACCCTGCCTGGCCGTTGCCAGGACCGAATGTGAAATATCGGTTGCCAGAATTGAAAATGACAGGCCGGCCTCTTTTAATTGTATGGCGGTTGAATAGGGTTCATCTCCGGTTGAACAGGCGGCACACCAGAGATTGAATTTTTTGGCGGCTTTGTGGGGCTGAAGGGCAAATTGATTGACAATATACTGGATGTTCCTGTTTTCCCTGAAAAAATATGAATGATTGGTGGTGACGGTATCAATAAATTCTATGAGTTCTTTTTCATCTGAATGCAGCAGATCAAGATAGGACTTGAGCGTTTGTTTTGTCATGCGCATCCGTTTGGATATTTTGGATTTCAGCAGTTCTGTCTTGCCTTCGTGGAGATGAATCCCGGATATGGCATAAACCAGGTCTTT
>JAABSK010000213.1:0-4717 GCA_011390435.1 Desulfobacteraceae bacterium
CATGAAAGCCGGAATGGATGATGTCAAAACCGCCCGGATTGCCATGGAACGGATTGAAAAAGACTTGATGTCTTTTTGCCTGACCCTCGATCCAGCCTATTTGCCCCCGGATATCGGCCAGGACATCCCCCCTGATATATTTAGATTTGTATCTGAAACCAGTTTTCTAAATGGATCACGGTTTTCCGATCTGCGGTTTGCCTCTTTTGAACACCTGTCCTTCAGACCTGAAGATACAAGCCGGATCGGTGTGATCCATTATTATGTCACTGCCCTCGATAACGACAGCCTTGTACTCAAACGCGCGGATACCGGTGCCATCTTTTATGATGATGCCCGCCAGGATGTCAACCCGTCAAAAGACCCTGTTGTATGCGACCGGATTCTGGCATTTGAGCTCACATTTATAGATCAGGAAGGTGAGCCAAAAGAAACCTGGAATTCCGATGCATCGGATTTTGGATATGGCACTCCCCTGGCAGTTAAAATCAAACTTTCAGTGGGGGATGCACACCGGTCCAGGTATTTTGAAACCAGTATTGTATTACCCGTTGTCCGGGAAAAAGCAGATGATTAGGACAGCAATAAACATTCTGGCAGATCGGCGCGGCATTGCCCTGCTGGTTACCCTTTCCATTATCACCATTTTTTTGACGGTATCTTTGGAGTTGAACCGCCGGGTCCGAAAAAACATCCAGATGACCGATATGGGAAAAAACCGGGCCAGCCTGATGGAAACTGCGGAATCCGGTGTTGTTGTGGCAAAGGCCATCCTGCTCAAGGACGCGGCTGAAAATGCCTTTGATTCAGTTCAGGAAGACTGGGCTGATCCTGAAAAGCTTGCCGAAATTCTCCATTCTTCAGGATATGACAATGAGGAACTGACACTGACCATTACCGACGAGATGGGAAAAATACAGATCAATTCCCTGCTCAAATCCTTTCCGGGCAATGATGTTAACCTGGACCAAAAAAAAATCTGGGAAAATCTGCTCTCATTTTTTATCAGCAAAGACAAATCCGAAGATGACCGAGACCCCGGTGCCATCATCAACTGCCTTATTGACTGGCTGGACAGTGGTGATGATGATGCGGTTTCAGGCATCTCCGGTGCTGAATCAGACTATTATGAATCCCTGGACCCGCCCTATGCCTGTGCAAACAAAGCATTCTATGACCTGAGCGAACTGTTTCTGGTCAAAAACATCTCAACGGATCTGCTGAAAAAAGCTGAAAATCTGGAAAGTCTGCTGCCGGAAACGGAAAATGGTCCCCAGGAATTTGAAACAGCAGACCTGTTCACGGTGTTTGGTGCTGCGCCGAAAAGGGCAGCCGTTACCCCTCAAGAAAAAAAAACATATGCATACACCGGTAAAATCAATATCAATACTGCTCCTGTACCCGTGATCGCATCGCTTCTACCCTTTGGCAAACAGGACCTGGCCCTGAAAATTGCCGAATTTCGCACCGAGCGGTTTGATGAACAAGGCGATTTTGTCAATAACCTGGAGCTGAAAGGCTGGTATGCTCAGATTGCCGGTTTGACCCAGGAGGAAAGAGCCCGAATGGATAAGCTCATTGTCTATGCCAGCCATATCTTTTCCATTGCATCCCGGGCATCCATGAACGGACAGTCGTTGACCATAAAAACAGTGGTTGCCAGACAAAAAGACAGTGATGGACAATGGCAGATCAAAACCCTGCGCCAGATGATAGAATAACCCATGGACAATAAAAAAAAGGCCCGCTGTTTTCTGATCTGCGTAGCATTGCTGCTGTGCCCGCTCTTTATGGTAAATGCTGCAGCTGAATGCCCGGATCTGGATATCACGACAGACAATGGCAGGATTTCCATCCATGTGAAAGAAGCACCCATTGACTGCGTGTTGGACCAGATCATCCGCAGGACCGGCATATCTGTCAAACTGTGGCAAAATGCCCCCACTGAGATCACACTTTCGTTGGCCAATGCCTCTGTGGATGATTTTTTCACAAAACTGGGCATGGGCAATGCGCTGGTGTATACCCATGTGCCGCAAACAGATGAATACCGCCTCATTGCCGTGGATCTGGCAGCCCGGAAATCAGGCAAGGCCCCCCTGCCCGGCACCCGTGTTCCGGATGCGCCCACCCCTGTGCAGTCAGCTGATACTGATCCTGATTCCAAACCCGGAGAACTGCTGGTGCAGTTCAAAGACCAGGTTCCCAAAAACCAGATACACGATTTGCACAGATTCCTGGGCTCAACCATTTTAAAGACCCTGCCCCGGCTGAACCTGTTCCAGGTTAAACTCGATCCCCGGATGAGCCGGGATACCGCTATCCGTATGTATCTGGCCTCGGACCTGGTGGAAACCGCCGAACCCCATTATTTGCGTACCCGCCAACAGATGATCCCCAATGATCCGGGATTTGCCGACCAGTGGGGCCTGACCGCCATCCAGGCACCGAAAGCCTGGGAAATCAGCCGGGGCAGCCCGGATATTATCATTGCCGTCATCGATACCGGGGTGGACTATTATCATCCGGATCTTGCAGACAATATCTGGATCAACCAGGCTGAGGCCCTGGGCCTGGCAGGTGTGGATGACGATGGCAACGGGTATGTGGATGACATGTATGGATGGGATTTTGCCGACAACAACAATGACCCGTTTGACAAGAACGGGCACGGCACCCACATTGCCGGCATCATCGGGGCCCGCACCGACAATGCCATGGATATTGCCGGTGTCTGTCCCCAAGTAAAACTCATGGTATTGAAGGTGGAATCAGATGGGGGTGGTGACATGGAAACTTTTGCCATTGTAGAGGCGATTGAGTATGCCACCTTTCACGGCGCCGCCATTTTAAACTGCAGCTTCGGCGGCACCACGCTCCAGACCGCTGAAAAACTGGCTTTGATGCATTTTGCCGATACCAATGACGGACTGATCATCTGTTCCGCCGGAAACACCACAACCGATATCGACAATTTTCCTTTGTACCCGGCATCCTATGACCTGCCCCAAATCATAACGGTGGCTGCCTCCAGTCAGGATTCTCCTGGAAATTATGTCCTTGCCGATTTTTCAAGTTATGGAGAAACCAGTGTGGACCTGATGGCCCCGGGGGACGATATTCTTTCTCTGAGGCCTGTTCTGTCCGGCCCTACCGGATACATAACCGGCACCTCCATGGCCACAGCGTTTGTCAGCGGCGCCGCCGGCCTGCTTCGGGCACATGCCCCCCAAAAATCCGCAGATGAAATCAAAACCATTCTGCTCACCACCATCGACCCCATCCTGCCCCCGCCCCCCCTGTCCGGCAGGCAGCTGCGCACCAACGGCCATCTGAATATTTTCAACGCCCTTTTTTCCACCCTGCCCCTGCCCGGCGACATGGACAAAAATTATCAATTGCAGCTCACCGACACCATGACGGTCCTGCAGATTTTAACCGGCCGGACCGCTGAAACAATCAGCCCGGATATCATGCACTGGGACGTAGACGGCGATGAAACAGCCGGCCTGCCTGAATCCATCAGGGTGCTGCACAAAGACCGGTTTTAGGACAGCCGATCCAAATTAGCTGCTGTCATGCCCATGTCACAATGACCTGGGGTGACGGCAAAAACAATCTTACCGCACAGTGGCAGTATAACAGATTTTACGACAGCGCCGCATATGGAAAATTTTTCGGTACCGGCAATGCGACCTGCAATGCGGATCCTTCCGCCGGAATCGCTCTGGGTGACAGCATCCCAGGGAATCTGGATGCTTCATCTTATGTTTACAGGAGCAACTATTCTAGCGCCAAACGAGATCACTTTCAGGCAAAAGAAACCGTATTCTGGAGAGGCACAAACGGCTATTACGGGGCCTGGCGGATAGACGGCATCGCTGCAACCAAAAACGATAATAACTACTATGGACGGTTGAGCGGTGTATGGTATTTCCAGAGAAACGGCAGCCCCTATTTTGATTCCGGCATACGCTCTACGGACATCAGGGGGGTTTCAAGACCGGCGGAAACCGGGTATGATATGGGCGCCTATGAGTACTGGGAAGACACAGAACCGCCCCAAGGAAGCTTTATCATCAATGGCGATGCGGTATGCACAAAATTCATGGACGTAGTCCTGACTTTATCTGCATCAGATCCCAGCGGTGTGGCAGAAATGCAATTTTCTAATGATAACATAGCATGGTCCGAACCTGAACCATTCAGCGATACCCGGTCCTGGGAACTGCCTGCAGGATACGGTACAAAGACCGTCTATGCAAAATTCAAGGACAGTATCGGCAATTGGTCCGAGCCGGTTACCGATACGATTGCATATCCTGCGCCTGGCGATTTCAACAACAGTGAACAAGTTGATCTGGCGGACATTATCCTCGCCCTGCAGGTAACTGCGGGCATCCCTGTTGAAGACCCGTCTGTCCCAATTTGTGCCGACACGAACTCAGATAATAAAATCGACATCCATGATATCATGATGATACTACAGGACATATCACAATAAAAAGACCCGCCTAATTACTTATTTGATAAAGGGAAAACCCCTATAAACCAATATTTCCTAAGCTGAAACAAGTTTTTACGATAAAATCTTAAGCTTCTATCATAATTTGTATTGACAAAGTGAAAAGCTCTGTTCTAAAAGTGAAAAGCTATGGTTCTAAATCATGAACTGCAGGGGCCACCACGATCATTCAAAATCAGGAGACCGCCATGA
>JAABSK010000213.1:4727-5048 GCA_011390435.1 Desulfobacteraceae bacterium
CTGTCCCAATTTGTGCCGACACGAACTCAGATAATAAAATCGACATCCATGATATCATGATGATACTGCAGGAGCTACCATGATCATTCAAAATCAGGAGAGCGCCATGAAAATCAAACTATCGGTCATTATTGCATTATTCATTTGTTGGGCCGGACTGGGATTGGCAGGGCCGGTCGGGGATATTGACGCAGATGGACAGATCATCATTACCTAAGCAGTCGGGGCCTTACAGGTAACAACAGGCGACAGAGTTCCGGCTTATACGAATGAAACCGAAAAGACAGTTTATGATCCTTCCGAGTATGAAGCCAGCCAGGT
>JAABSK010000214.1 GCA_011390435.1 Desulfobacteraceae bacterium
GATCCGATCCGGCCCGATTCCGCGTTTGCAACGGAACAGAAAACCAGATTTCCCCTGATTCAGGGACCCATGGCCAATATTTCAGATAATTCCGATTTTGCAAATCAGGTGCTGGCCCATGGTGCCTTGCCGTTTTTTGCAGTGGGCTCCCTGCCGGAAAAACTGGCAGATGACATGCTCAAGGATGCAACTGAAAACACCTGTCACTTTGGAGCGGGGCTGGTGGGCATTGAGGCGTTTAATCCCACGGTGCAAAAGCACCTTGAGATGGTGAAAAAATATAAGGTGCCATATGCATTGTTTGCCGGAGGCATTCCATCCCAGGCAGCAGAGCTTGAGGCGGCCGGCACCCGGACCTATTTGCATACCCCTTCAATTTCCATGATGGAAAACGCCATGAAAAGCGGTTGCAAACGGTTTATTTTTGAAGGCGGTGAAGCTGGCGGTCATGTGGGCAGCCTGTCATCAATGGTGTTGTGGGAAAACGCCATCTCCACATTGATCAATCAGGCATACGACCTGACAGATCTGTATCTGGTGTTTGCCGGAGGAATCTCCACCTGTTTTGCATCCTGTTTTATTTCCGGCATGACATCCTTTCTGGCAGCCAGGGGTGCAAAAATCGGCATTCAGGTGGGCACGGCCTATCTGTTTGCTGATGAGATTGTTGAGACCCAGGCGATTCAGGCCCAGTATCGGGAGATTATTATCAGGGAAAACAGAACTGTTGTCATTGGAAAGACCCTGGGGCTGGCTTCCCGGACCGCTCCCACTGAATTTGCCCGGATGATGGTGGAAAATGAAGCGCGGATGCTGAAAAACAAGGAGAGTCTGGAAAATCGAAAGCGGGCATTTGAAAAACGCAATATCGGGTCATTGCTGATCGGTGCAAAAGGGTTTCTGCCGGATTTCAAAAACCCGGGGCCGGAACATTACACCTGGTTTGAAGGAGAAGCCCATCAGCAGAAGGGAAATTTTCTGGTGGGTGACAGCCTGGCGTTTTTCACCAGCGGCGTGACCATTCAACAGATTCATGACCGGTATTTTGACACCAAGGCGGTCTTGTACCGCAACCTGAACCGTCTGGAAGTTTTGACCAGTCCGAAAAGCAAAATCAATGATGAAATCGCAGTGGTGGGAATCGGCTGCACCCTTCCGGATGCAGATGATCCAGATGCCCTGTGGCAGAATATTCTGGATCAGAAATATTCCATTTCCAAAATGCCCAAAGAGCGGTTTGACTACGAGCTGTATTATGACGCAGATAAATCTGCAGAAGATAAAACCTATACCACTCTTGCCGGTCATATCACCCATTTTGAGTTTGACTGGGAGCGTTTCGGCTATACCAGAGACAAGGCTGAACGGTTATCCCGCAGTCAGAAGATGGTGTTGCAGACCGCCTTCAAGGCTGTTGAAAGTGCAGGTCTGCTGAGTGAGGATAACCGGCTGATTACAGATGATCCCCAGCGGACAGCCGTCATCATCGCCACCTGCCTGTCCAATGAACTGAGCAATGAGCTGCATTTCAAGTACTGGTATCCAGAGGTTCTGTCCATGCTGGAAAAGACACCGGAGTTTGAGCAGCTGACTGAAGCGGAAAAAGACCATGTCTGTAAAGCGGTTCAGGCGGGCATTGAGGGCCGCAACACCGGATATGATCCGGTCCACGGGATTTTGCTGAACATTGAGGCATCCCGTGTGGCAAGGGATCTGGGAGTCCGGGGAACCAACTATATTGTGGATGCTGCCTGTGCATCTTCTGTAACCGCGCTGGAAGCTGCTGTGGGTGAGCTTTTGTCCGGAGATCATGACCAGGTGATTGTGGGGGGTGTGAACACCCATCTGGCACCGGAATCCTTTATCGGGTTCGCCAAGATGGGCACCCTGTCGCAAAAGGGGTCCTATCCTTTTGATCAGCGGGCAGACGGCTTTGTTCTGGGCGAAGGCTCTGTGATTTTTGTCCTCAAGCGGATGAAAGATGCTTTGAAGGACAACAACAGGATTTTCGGGGTGATCAATGCCATTGGCAGCAGTTCCGATGGCAAAGGGAAAGCCATTGCCGCACCCAGTCCCAACGGCCAGGTCTTGAGCCTTCAGCGGTGCTTTGGCAATATCCGGCCGGACATTGTTCCGGAAGATATCGGGTTTATCGAGGCCCATGGAACATCCACCACTATCGGGGATCAGGTGGAGCTTGAAACACTGAAACAGATCTATCGACAGTCCTCAGCCGGCATCAGTTCGATCAAGTCTCAGATCGGTCACCTTCTGGGCTGTGCCGGGGCTGCCGGTCTTTTAAAAGCTGTGTTGGCGGTCAGCCGCGGGATCCTTCCTCCCAACGGACAATTTAAAACACTTTCCAAAAACCACGACCTGAAAGATACAGGGCTCTACATTGTGGACCGCGCCAGAAAATGGGTGCCTGAAGACAACGGCTCCAGAAAGGCGGCAGTGTCATCATACGGCTTTGGCGGAATCAATTACCATGTGGTGGTAGAGGAGATGACCGAGGGGTATCGGCAGCTGCCCCGGAACATTTTCATTGATCCGGCGTATGATTTCAACGATGACCGGATTGTTGTGGCAGGTCTGGGCGTCTTTTTGCCGGGAGCAAAAAACACTGAAGAATTCTGGGACAAGCTGCAGTCCGGTAAAAAGCAATTGTCCCATATCCCTGCAGAGCATTTTGACAATGATGCCTATGCCCGCCTGGACAAGCGTTCCATGTACCGCCTGCCCAAGGTGAAAGCCGGAGTGGTGACAGATTATAAGTTCAATAATCTCAAATACAGAATGCCGCCCATGATGGTCAAGAATATCGAACGGGGGCAGATTTTCGGGCTGGAGGCTGCCAGCCAGGCCCTGGAAACGTCAGGACTTCTGGAACAGCTTGAGGCTGCCAATAAAGTGGGGGTTATTCTGGGAACCATTCCAGGAGAACGTCAGAGCAAGAATATTGTCCGGACCAGAAAGCAGGTGATCGGCAATGCCATCAGGCAGTGCAAACAGATTGATGCTGCCAGCAGGGAGCGCATTGCCAGCCAGCTGGTGGATGCCATCCGGGCGGCGATTCCCGAGAACAACGAAGATACCACCCCGGGGTTGCTGTCCAATATCATTTCCGGAAGGATTGCCAACTATTTTGGATTGAACGGGGCCAATTATGTGATCGACGCTTCCTGCGCTTCTGCTGTGGTTGCCATGAAAAACGCCGCCCGGAATCTGAGGCAGAAAGACCTGGATTTTGTGCTGGCCGGAGGCGTGGACTGTAACCTGTATCCGGGAGTTCTGATTGCCTTCAAGCGCCTGGGGCTTTTGTCGGAAGATGAATGCCGGTTTTTTGATTCACGGGCAGACGGATATGTCATGGGAGAGGGGGCTGCCATTCACTTGATGACCACCTATAAAAAAGCCAGGGAATACAATCTGGAGATTCTGGGTGAAATCAATGAGTGCGTTGTCCGGTCCAGCGTTCCGGATCATCTGCTGGCACCCAGTGAACATACTTTTGTGTCCACCATCAATGAAACCTATTACCAGAGCGGAATCCGGAAAAAGGAGATCACCCATCTGGATCTGTTTGCATTTTCCAATATTTTCGGGGACATGGTTGAAAAACAGGTGGTGGAAAAATGTTTCGATCATGGCATGCGCTGCGGCAACATCAAAGCGCAGTTCGGATATTTCAAGGCAGCCAATCCCGCTGTGGCCATGGCCAAGCTCATGCTCATGAACCAGCATGGCAAACTGCTGCCGGATTTTAATCATGACGCTGACCATTCAGTGCTCAATGACAGCTCCGTGCTTGTGCCGCCCACGGCGGTGCAGATCCGCCCCAAAGGGCAGCCATTGCGGTTTGCCGCCAATGTCAACGGTATCGGCGGCAACCACTGCCACATGATCATGGGCAGCCTTCCGGCAATGCTTGACACCCGGGAGCAGATCATTGATGTCGAGTTCAAAGCAGCCGCAGGAGATGATATTGTGCTGGTGGATCATGCCTATTCTGCGGATGCGGCCGGCAGGAAACTGCGGGTTGTGGCCCTGCTGTCCGGCCAGGGTGCTCAGCGCAGCCGGATGATGGCGGACCTGTTTGAAAAAGATGCGCACATCCGCAGCATCATGGAGCGGGGAGAAGCCATTTTCCGCGCAGAGCGGGGGTATTCCCTGCTGGAAATGATGTTTGGTGCCGATGATGCCATCAACTCCACCCAGAACACGCAACCAGCGGTTTTTCTGTCTTCGGCTGCCATATACAGCCGGTTGTCTGTGGAAGGATTCTCACCGGATTATTTTATCGGCCACAGTGTGGGGGAATATACGGCCCTGTTCGGCAACGGCATGCTCTCTTTTGACGATGCCATGCGCCTGATCATCAAACGGGCGGATCTGATGTATGAATCCACCCTCAAGGTGCCGGGCAGCATCATGGTGGTATTTAAAAATGAGAAACAGACAGAACAGCTGATCCGTAAATCCTTTATTTCCAATATTTATATCACCAACAAAAACAGTGAAAAACAGACCGGTGTTTCCGGAAAATCTGACGATATTGAAAAATTCTGTGAATTCTTATCCCAGCAGTCCGTGTTCTATAAAAAGCTCAATCTTACCGGCGCGTTCCATACACCGCTGCTGGAAGATGCCTCCCGTAAGCTTCGCAGGTATCTGGACATGGTCAGCTTTAAAGAGGCGCCTTTTGGCAGGATCATTTCCAATACCCATGCCAGGCCCTATCCTGAAACCCACGAAGCAATCAAGGACCTGCTGGCAAACCAGATTATTTCCCCTGTGGAATTTATTGCCTCGATTGAACATGTATATGAATCCGGTCGGACCCATTTTATTGAAATCGGACCGTCCCGGCTGCTGGTGAATCTGCTCAAAAACATCAATATCGGAGAATATGAGACTGCTGTGACTGTGGATGCGGCAGTTGGCGAGGTCAAATCTTTTGATACTTGTCGAAAATATCTGCTGGAGTTAAACAGTATTTTTATTCCCCGGCCCCAGACCGGGCATCCGGTTCAACCGAT
>JAABSK010000215.1 GCA_011390435.1 Desulfobacteraceae bacterium
GGCGGTGGGGGATGACATCGCGGCGGTGGTCCTGGAACCGGTCCAGGGTGAAGCCGGCGCCATTGTGCCCCCGGACGAATACCTTCCCGGTGTCCGCGAATTATGCGACCATTACGGGGTTCTGCTCATTGCCGATGAAGTGCAGACCGGATTCGGCCGGACAGGAGAAATATTCGGCGTGGATCACTGGGATGTCAAACCCGATATCATGTGCTTTGGAAAAGCGCTCGGTGGCGGGGTGGTCCCCATGTCCGCGTTCATGTCCACCCCTGAAATCTGGCAATGCATGGAGCCCAATCCGTTCATGCACACCACGACCACCGGCGGCAATCCCCTTGCCTGCGCATCCGCCCTTGCGGCCATCTCCGTGCTCCTGGAGGAAGACCTTGCAGGTCAGGCCAGGAAAAAAGGGGAATACGTGCTTGAAAAACTGGGGGAACTTCAGGAGAGATATCCGGGGATACTGGCCAACAAACGGGGCTTAGGTCTTCTACTGGGCATGGAATTTCATACCGACGGTATCGGGTATAAAGTGGCATCCGGCCTGTTTTCAAGAGGGGTCATCACTGCCGGCACGTTGACCAATGCCAAGAATATCCGGTTTGAACCCGCACTGAACATCCCCTGGGAACTTCTGGATGAAGCCCTCAACCGTATTGAGGATGTGTTTAAATCCATTGAGCTTCCCAAAGGCAAGCCCAATGAATACCTGTATACCGGACAGATGCTGCATGTGGACCTGAGCACCCATGAAATTAAATCCAAAACCATTCCCCAGAAGCTGCGTGATGATTACATCGGCGGGTGGGGCATGGCTGCCAAATATCTGTATGACACCATTGATCCCGGGATTGATCCGCTGTCCAAAGAAAATGCCATTGTCATCATGACCGGCCCTGTCTGCGGCACCCTGGTGCCGACCTCCGCCAGGACCTGCCTGGTATCCAAGTCCCCCAAAACCGGTACGATTTTTGAGTCCAATATCGGCGGATCTTTTGGACCTGAGCTCAAATTTGCCGGCTATGACGGAATCATGATAACAGGCAAATCTAAAAAACCGGTTTACCTGAGGATCGAAAACAACATCGTCTCTCTGGAAGATGCAAGCCCCGTCATGGGCAAAGGTATTTTTGACACCGAAGAGTGGTTGAAAGACCAGGTGGACCCGGAAGCAAAAACATTGTCCATCGGCCCTGCCGGGGAAAACCTTATCGAATTTTCCTGCGTTGGCTCTGAATCCTATCGCCAGATGGGACGGGGCGGTGCCGGGGCACTGTTTGGTTCCAAAAACCTCAAAGCCATCGCCTGCAAAGGGACCGGCGGTGTCCAGGTCAACGAGATCGGCACCTTTTATGAAAAGGTGATGGAACATACCGCCAACAACCTGCTCACCGATGCCAACATGTGGGCAAAATCCAATGGGACTCCGGTGCTGATGGATGTGACCAATGAAATGGGTATCCACCCCACCCGGAACTTTACCAAAGGCGTGAGCAACGGCCGGCTGAATCTGAACACGGACGCCATTGACGATGTAAAAATCGGAGACCGGTCCTGCGCTTCCTGTCCCATGGGATGCGGTAAATTCACCTCTCTCAACGGAACACAGATTGAGGGTCCCGAATATGAAACCCTTTGCCTTGGTGGATCCAACTGCGAAATAAATGACCTTGAGTCGGTCATGAAATTCAACCGGCTGTGTGATGATTTCGGGCTGGACACCATGTCCACCGGAGCCATCATCGGCCTGGCCATGGACCTGACGGAATCAGACAAATGCGACCTGGGGGTCACCTTTGGCAACACAGAGCAATATCTTGCCCTGATCGAGGAGATCGCCACCCTTTCCACACCCCGGGCAAAATTAATGGCCCTGGGTGCAGGAAAACTGGCAGCCAAATACAATGCGTCAGACATGGCCGCCCACTCCAAAAATCTTGAAATGCCGGGGTATGACCCCCGGGGGAACTATGGGATGGCTCTGGGATATGCGACTTCTGAAAGGGGGGCCTGTCATTTGAGATCCTACACCCTGTTTGAAGATGAGCCGTTTAAAACCAGGGAGATGAGCGATGCCGTCCTGAAAAACCAGAATTTGAACGCAGTGAAGTTTTCCATGGGGTTGTGTGATTTCTGGGGTACCGTGGATACCCAGATCATGGCGGATTTTCTCACCAAAGGGCTGGGAAAGAAAGTGTCTGCAAAAGACCTGGATATGGCCGGGGAACGCATCTGGAACCTGATACGTCTGTTCAACGTCAAGGCGGGTTTCACAGCAGAACAGGATACGGTTTCCCAGAAAATCCTCACCCAGACGCTGCAGAACGGACCCTGGGAAGGCAAAAAATTCGATGCCGATGCACTGGTTGAAATGAAAACATTGCTGTACCGTATGCGCGGCTGGGATGAAGAAGGCGTGCCCACCTCGGAAAAATTGTCCGAACTCAATCTTCTGGAAGTCAATTAAACAAGGAGAGAATCAATGGAAAAAATACTTTTGGCCATCCCCAACCGGTGTACGGGATGCAACCGGTGCACATATGCCTGTTCAGCGGTCAAGGAAGGGATGTTTATCCCGTCCAGGGCCAGACTGAAAATCAATAATTTCCCCCATGAAGGGTACTCTGTCCCAAGTGTCTGCTTTCAGTGTCCCAATGCTGATTGCATGGCTGCATGCCCGGAAGGGGCGATCATTAAAAACGACCGGGGCGTCATTGCCATCGATATCAAAAAATGCACCCGCTGCGGCGAATGTGTGCCTGCCTGTCCCTATGGCATGATCGAGCAATATGACTCCGGTATCCCCTTCAAATGCGACCTTTGCGGCGGAACACCTGCCTGTGTCGGGGAATGTAACTTCGGTGCCCTGGTGTTCAAGGAAGTAGATAAAATATCGCGCAAACTCCGCAGCCAGCAGATGAAACAGCGGCACACGGAAGGACGGCCTGACCAGAAACGCAGACACCTGGCGGAAAATCTGCTCAATGAAGCGGTCAGGGTGCCGCGAACAACCAATTATATGGGTTAGAATAAAGAACCTGCGAGGCTGATTTCAGCCTCGCAGGTAACTACTTTTTTTTATATATTTCAGCTGCCTCCCTGTCAGGAGATAACCACTGGTCATCTTTCAAGCGGTTATCCCGCCGTCAACGGACCAGGCAGCACCAGTCACAAAATCAGATGCACCGGAAGCCAGAAAGCAAACAACCGATGCCACCTCTTCCGGACGTCCCAGTCTTCCCACCGGATAAGATTCTGTCATAGCAGTCAAATACTTTTCAGGTTCTTCTCTTGTTTCAAGATCTTTTTCCAGCATCGGGGTTGCAATGTCTCCGGGGCAGACACAATTGACACGAATTCCATAAGACGCCAGGTCCAGGGCCAGTGCTTTTGTGAAAAGAGTCAGGCCGCCTTTTGATGCACAATAGGCTGTGGATAATTTATTTCCGTGCAGGCCGGCATCGGAAGAAATATTGATAATGGCCCCGGCCCTGTTTTTTTTAAGAAAAGGCACCGCGTATTTACATATAAAAAAAGCCCCTTTCAAGTTGGTATCAACGATCCAGTCAAACTCTTTTTCTGTGACATTTTCGATGGGATTTGCCTTGAACACCCCTGCGTTGTTGATCACGATATCGATTGTGCCATATCGTTGAACTGCTGAGTTGATAATTTTCTCACACTGATCCGGTACAGACACGTCGGCTTTGACAAAATGAACTTTTTGGCCGGTCCCTTTTTCCAGTTCTCTGACAGCGAGTTCCCCTTTGATCTCATCGCGGCCGCTCATAAGCACCCTGGCACCTCCGGCGATCAGCATCCGGGCGATTTCAAAACCGATACCGGAACTGCCGCCGGTGATAATCGCCACTTTGCCTGAAAAATCAAACCGATGTTTAACCAGGCATGATTCCAAGATCATTTTTTTCTCCCGGGTGTCGGATATGAAAATTTTTTGACAGAATCAGTTCGTAAAACTTCTATCCCCCCTTGATTCTCACCGTCTTTTGAAAGAAGGGATCGATATTGTGAGGGTCTTCGATCCCTGAAAAGACCCCATGACGCCCTTTCAAGACGGTGCTGTTCAAAGTCAAATGCCGCAGTAATGACAGATTCAGCGGATCGGTCAGCCTGGACGACTACCTGGCCTCTATGGTCCGTAATAAACGATGACCCGTAAAATGTAATCTGTGACTGGTCAAGTGGTTCGGTACCGATCCTGTTTGAGGCGATCACAGGAACCATGTTACAGGCAGCATGGCCCTGCATGCATGTCTGCCAGTGATGTATCGAATCATGAGTGGCATCCAGCGGTTCAGACCCGATGGCTGTCGGATAAAAAAGCAGGTCCGCCCCTTTCAGTGTCATGATCCTGGCCGCTTCGGGAAACCACTGATCCCAGCAGATCCCGACACCAATGCCCGCATATTTTGTTGACCAGACTTTGAAGCCAGTATCTCCCGGGCTAAAATAAAATTTCTCCTCGTACCCGGGACCATCTGGAATGTGGCATTTGCGGTATATGCCCAAAATAGTTCCGTCTGTATCGATCACTGCCACCGTATTGTAAAAGGCGTTGTTTTTGCGTTCAAAAAAACTGATGGGCAATACCGCTCCCAGTTTTTTGGCAATTTTTGCGAAATGTTTTACAGCCGGATTTTTCTCCAGCGTCGTTGCCAGACTGAAATGCGCCTGTTTTTCTTCCTGGCAGAAGTACCGGGTTTCGAAAAGCTCCTGCAGCAGGATGATCTGTGCCCCTTTTTTTGCGGCAGTTACCACCATATTTTCAGCGTGGTCGATATTTTCTTGACGATCATCGCTGCACGGCATTTGCGTTGCCGCGACAGTCACCTGATTCATTTTTATCCTCTTGCTTATCTGATGCAACCGTCAGCCAGACAAAGGCTGCTGCTGGGTCATACAATGGATATTGCCGCCGCCCAGAAGAATTTCCCTTGTCTGAACACCGATGATCCGGCGTTCCGGGAAAATTTTCTGCATGGCTTCGATGGCCGGCATATCAAACGG
>JAABSK010000216.1:0-4658 GCA_011390435.1 Desulfobacteraceae bacterium
TGCCAGGAATCCGTGGCGGTGAAGCATATCCGGGCTGCGTACCGTTACCAGGGTTTGATTTCTCCTGAGGCTTATGGCACGTATTACGGGCTTGCTCCGGGTCTCTTTCATAATCCAGGTTCCCGGTTTTTGAGGCTCCATGCTTGACCCTACGTACACTTTTATATTTTTCCGAACTGCCGGCACCATGGTAGCCGGATGAAGCACTTTTGCCCCAAACACGGACAGTTCGGCTGCTTCATCAAAGCTGATTTCGGTAATTGGTTTGGCTGCGGGCACAACGCGCGGGTCTGTGGTGTAAACCGCCGTAACATCCGTCCATATTTCAAGAACATCCGCATGAATGGCTTCTGCAAGGAGGGCGGCGGAATAGTCGCTTCCGCCCCGGCCCAGGGTTGTGGTAACTCCATCGGGAGTACTGCCGATAAATCCCTGTGTTACAAAACGAACGGAATCAAGCCGCGGAATAAGATGCTCTGCTGCCCTGTCTGCAATCCTCGCAATATCGGGCTCTGCCCTTGTGTGGGCTTGATCGGTGATGATAACATTTCTGGCATCAAACCAAATCACATCTCCTGAATCGTACTCCTCCAGCAGACCGGTAAAAATAGCTGAAGATAACAGCTCACCGTGCGACAGAATTTCATCCTGAATCTGCGGAGTTATGATTTGCTGATCCCGCACGAGACTTTCCAGGGAATCCATCACCTCAAGAAGAATTTTTTCCACCTCCCCTGAATGCAACAGACCGCTGCAGATCGCAAGATGTTTTTCACGGATGGTCTTTACGATTTCCTGTTTCTTTTCGGCGGAAACAGGTCCAAATAGTGATGTGAGAAGATTCGTGGTGCCGGAAGTGGCACTGACAACAATTACTTTTTTATCGGGATCAGAGCAGACAATATCGGCGCAGCGTTTCATGGCGTCGAGATCGGCCATGCTGGTCCCTCCAAACTTGGCAACTTTTAGCAGGTCAGGCATTTTTTTGATCAGTTTTCAGAGCTTAGAAAAATACAAAAAAAACCTCTCAATTTGAATTTGATCTTCCCCTAAAGTGCGTCTTCGATGAAAAACTTCAGCTCCGGTTCTCATTACGGTACGATGCATTTACATGCTGCTCTACAGAGCATGGTATCGTTTTACCGGAAAGTTTTGTATTTTTAAAGTCTGATAAGAGGCACGGTTGCCTAACGTAAACAAAATTGCAAGTTTAACAGTAACAGACGGGTGAATATTCATGCCAAGCGGAAAGAAAAGAAAACGAGCAAAGATTGCTAAGCATAAAAGGAAAAAGCGTCTGAGAAAAAACAGGCATAAGAAGAAAAAGTAAGCTGAGACGCCTTATGAAATTTCAGGACGCATATATCATGCGTCCTTTTTTTATATCCGTTTTTAAGCAGGTTGATCAGGCTGCGGCCAGATCCACTTTTTTATCTGCAATCTTGATGATCCTGTTTGCCTTGAAAAGAAGATGGGTCAGTTTACGATCCACATAAGTGAGCACTTCATTCAGGCTCTCAAGATTTTCCATGGAAAACTGAAAATAGGAAATCAGATTGATGGCACTCAGATATCTCCCCTCTGCATCTCCGTCGATTTCAAGATGCCACCGTGTAATAATATCATCACTGGCAAGAAATTCATTCACCTCTCGGCTTACATTTTCCATCCACTCACCTGCCATTTTAATGCGATAGTCGACATGACCTTTTGAATTTGCCGGCTGCGATGTTTGCTCGTCAAAATGCCAGACAAGTTCTACATCTATGCTGGGTGAGACAGATGCTGATGTGAGGTGTTTTTGCTTTAGCATAGGATGGGCGTCCGTACCATTCAGCTGGTTGGCAAGAGCTGCCTCCCTGAACCGATCCCAGTCAAAATTGATGTCGAGCTGCTTAAGGTGATTCGTGGATTTTTTCAGGTCTATGACAATCTCCAGACCTGCCGCATTGATTTTTGATTCTTCCCACGTTTTTAACCTCAAAACGTTGATGTTTCTCTTGGTCAGTGAGCTGTTTATTTTATTTACCACTGACTGAAAAATTGGATATTGCATAAATTGCACTTTATTGACTATGGTTCTCGTTCACCCAGATGAATAATTACTACGCACTACAACATTTAGCAAAATACCTCCAAAGCCAATTGGCTAACAGCAGGTATCTGTTCAGCTATTCTCCACATAAAGATGTGTGGGAACTTTATCTGGAGACTGCAAAGTCACTTAAAAAAAGGCTGATTTTCAGTACAAATTCAAGTGAGACAGCTCTTTTTCTTGATGACTACCGTCCTCCCAAAAAGAGTAACGTAAAATCTTTCTTTGATCAACTAAGTGAAGAAAAATTAATAAAAATTTTACTGGCAAAGAACGACAGATTTGTAACAATTCAGTTTCAGTCGGGACACAAGCTGCTTTTTTTGCCTTTTGGAAACCATCCGAATCTGTTTCTGATTCAAAGCGAGACTATTACAGAGGCATTTAAACAAAGCAGCAGCTTTGAGGGTAAAATCCCGCCCTCACCAAGAACCCCGGAAAAGAGAGTCGAAAAACCGGTTGAGAATGCATCCCCTCGAAAACTGATTTTTACTGCTTTCCCGGCTTTTCCGCGTCATCTTGCAAATCCTGTGATCAGCCAGTATGGGTTTGATGACATGCGGCCTGAAGAGATCCTGCGCATCACCGGCACCCTGGTGGATGCTATGGAAAACAGGCCTGAGTTCAGGGTTCTTGAAGACGGAAACCTCTGCCTTATCCCTGAAGCAATGCTGCACCTGCCCACCCGCAGGGAGTTTCAAAATATCAATGATGCGATTAAATTCGCCTATTATAAAACTTCTGCAGAGCGGCGGCTTTCCGGAAAAATCAGCAGTCTTCGCCCAAAAATTGAACGATCTGTTAAAAAGCATGAGGCCGCCATTGCCCAGCTCTCCGATGCCGAAAAAGGACTGCAGAGAGCCGATGAATATGAAAAATTCGGGCATATCCTGATGGCGCATGCCCATGAGTCTCTGCCTGCAGACTCAGGGACGCTGGAACTGCCCGATTTTTACAACAATGAAAAACACGTAAAAATCCCGGTAAAACCATCCCTTTCCATTGCCGAAAATGCGGAAAGATACTATGACAAATCTGCCAAAGCCGTGCGCAATGTGGAAGAGTCTGAAAAAAGACTGAAAATCATGAAAAAAGAGTATGGTGAGCTAAAAGAACTGCTGCAATCCCTTGATTCACTGAACCGGGTTTTTGAGTTTGACGAATGGTACAACACTCACGAAGCCTCGCTCAAAAGGCTGGGTATTCTGAGCAAGGTACAAAGCGAAACCCCTCTGCCATTCAGAAAAACCGAGATTGACGGATTTGAAATCTGGATCGGAAAAAACGCGAAAAGCAATGATGCATTAACCACTGCTGCTCATAAGGAAGATATTTGGCTGCATGCAAGGGGTGTGGGAGGCTCACATGTTGTTATCAGAATGGATAACAGAAAAGAAATGCCTCCCAAATCGGTGCTGCAAAAGGCAGCATCAGTTGCCGCATGGAACTCAAAAGCAAGGGGAAGCAAGCTGGCACCCGTTATTGTGACGAAGAGAAAGTATGTCACTAAACCCAAAGGAGCTCCTGCAGGAACCGTGAGGGTACAGCGTGAAGAAGTGGAAATGGTGGAACCGCAAAAATTGTCCTGATATCATGAATATGAATGATGAATATAAACCCATCAGGCAACCCGTCTTTCTGTGCGGTATGATGGGTTCGGGCAAATCAACCGTTGGAAGAGCGCTTGCAGATCGGCTGAATGTTCCTTTCCGGGATCTGGACCGTATGATTGAGGATAAAGCGGAAAAATCCATCCCTGAAATCTTTGAAGAAAGCGGAGAAGTGACTTTCCGGAAAATAGAGCGTGAATCACTTCTGGAGGTAACTAAAAGCCCGTCGGGTGTTATCGCTCTTGGCGGTGGCTCCCTGCAGAACCAGCATCTTACCGATCATATCAAGCTGAGCGGATGGCTCGTTTTCCTGAATGCACCCATCGATGATATTGCAGACCGCCTTCATCGCAGGGTGGGCCGTCCTATGATAAGCGGGAACACGACAAGCAAGAGTGATTTGCACGATAAAATCAGCACATTAATGAAGCAAAGAATCCCTTATTATTCGCAGGCACACCTAACGGTTCAAATTACAGACCTTACACCCCGGGCCATCGCGGAGGCGATTATTGACAAACTGGCACTTTATGAACAAAGACATAAAAGAGATAGAGGTTAATACAAGGACGGGCAGCTACATCTACTCGGCAGGAAACGGCATCATCAGTCGTGCAATGGGTGAGATTTGTAACAGGCACGCCTGCGACAATCTCCTTGCGATCATAGATGAAAATGTAGACCGGCTTCACGGAGATCGTCTCAGAGACATTCTTAAAGATCATACTGTGAATCTTTCTGCGTATATCGTACCCGCGGGTGAAAGCAGCAAATCACTTTCGCAGTGGGAAAAGGTTGTTGACTTCATGCTCCGGCATCAGGTTCGCAGAAACTCACCCGTGCTGGTTATAGGCGGTGGCGTTACCGGCGATCTGGGAGGATTTGCAGCTGCCACGGCATTGCGCGGTGTGCCGCTCTATCACATACCAACCACACTGCTGGCTATGGTCGAC
>JAABSK010000216.1:4668-5008 GCA_011390435.1 Desulfobacteraceae bacterium
TCCTATCGGAAAAAATCTGATCGGTTCCTTTTATCAGCCTTCCGGTGTTATTGCAGATATATCCTTTCTGAAGACACTTCCCCGGAATGAGTGGATCAATGGGTTGAGTGAAATTCTGAAATACGCGGCGATCAGCGATGAGGGGATCTTTCGGCAAACAGAGTTTTTCCTTGAATCTGATGTTCCATACTACGAGTATGGTCTTCACGACCTGATATCGCTGATCTCCCGCTGCGCAAAGGTCAAAATTGATATTGTAGAAAAAGATGAACATGAAAAAGGGATAAGAGCTTTTCTGAATTTCGGGCATACATTTGCACATGCACTCGAAAAGGAGTGC
>JAABSK010000021.1:0-21395 GCA_011390435.1 Desulfobacteraceae bacterium
CATGTCAGGATGGGTCAGAAACGCCGCCTTTTTTTCACGTGCCAGCCCGGCAAAAGAAACCGGCATGTTCTGGCGGCTGTGCAGACTGATAATCCGGGCATCCTGCCAGGGTTCCCTGATGGCAGCAAACGCGGCAGATATGGAAGAAATATTGGAATGAATCCTGAGCTGGGATTTATCAAAATACCGTGTCAGGGTGGAGCCAATACCATAAAACAGCGGATCACCAGAGGCCAGGACCACAACCTTACGATCTGCCATCCGGGACCTGATCTCAGCGATGGTCTGCCGGATGTCGCGGGTGATCAAAAGGGTTTCCATTTTTGGCTGCGCCAGAAGCGCGATGTGGCGCCGGCCGCCCACCAGCACATCACAGTCGTTTATAATGGAAAGATGACGGGCCGTCAGATCGCTGATGCCCTGGCCGATGCCGATAACATTGATAGGATTCATCTCAGGCCACCATATAATAAAGGATTCCCACCAGCAAGATGCTCACCACCCGGAACAGTTGACCGGACAGCAGCAGCTGAAGGCCCATTTTTGGAGAAAAAATACCCATATACCGGGGCAGCTGATGCCGCAACGCCCGGATGGGAAAAGCCAGAACATTACCCAGAAGCAATGCCATCACCGTCTGCTTTGTGGTGAGGATACCTGCCTCCATCAAGGCTCCGGCTGCTGCAAACCCTGACGTAAATTCAGCAGCAAAACTCAAAATCACCACAGACAATGATTCCACCGGCATGATAGACAATGTGACCGTTCTGGCAAGGGACTGGTTCAGATCATTAAAAACACCAAAAACATTGAGTAAAAACACCAGGGTATAAATGGGCAGAACCCAGACAAAAATATGAAGAATCCGCATGGGCAATTTTGTTTTAACCGCATCGATCACCCGGGAAAAATCTGAAGTCCAACCGAGCCCTGATGGCCTGGCTGCCTGAAAAGTGCCGGCTTTGCCATCCGGCAGCGTCAGAAAAATCCGGCCGAATACAAGAAAACAGACCGTTCTGATCAGAGTGGCCAGAAACGTCAGGGCAAAATACAAAGCCCCGGCAGGCCCGGTCAGCGGAAGCACAATAAAAAAAGTGGTGGGCAGATGCAGAAAATAGGCGGGAAACTGATTGACATAGTTGGTTAAAAATAATTGCATCTTCGTAATTTTCTGATCTTCATAAAAATCCAGGAGCATGGCATTGGCCGTTGCACCGGAAATAAACGCGCTGGTAAACGCGGCACCGCACCGCTGACCCAGGCGGGAAAAAGCAAAAAAAGGACGGGCAACAACTGCCATCTGCCGGGTCCATCCCAGGGTTTCGATCACCTGGCCGGCCAGAAGACCAATAAAAATCAACAACAGCAGCCGCACCAGAGGGATTCCCAGCTTCTGGACAACCGCATGCAAAGACAGGCTGTCATGCAGGGCAATACCGGCACCCAGACAAATCAGAGAAAAAACCAGCGACAGACCCAGGTTTTGATAAGGAATCTTCTTTTTTCCGGTCGGTTTCATTTTGACGCCAGTATCAGTGTCCAGTAGTCTGGATCCCTTTTTTCAAGCTGGTCCAGGTTCTCAATGATCTCCTCATGCTCCCGGCCGCACTTGGTGATGGCAACGCTTTTCCGGCTGTGTCCGGTTTCCTTCAATGCCTGGTGAATATCTGTGATATTCTTGTAGGCCTTGACAATCGCGATATTTTCCACATTCCCCAGATGCCGGATTTGATCGCCGCCATAGGCACCGGACGTAACCAGCAAGGATTGTTCCCCTTCGACCAGAATCCGGTTCAACCGTGCGGAGGCTGCGTGAAAAGAGGTGATGCCGGGAATGGTTTCAATGCGGGCCTCGGGCATGATACACGTCATTTTTTTTAAAATATACCCAAAAGTGGAATAGGTCGTGGGATCCCCCAGAGTCAGAAATACCGCATCCTTCCCCTGTTTGAGGGCCTGGGCAATCTGGGTGGCATTGTCCAGCCAAGCGGTTTCTGTCTGCGTTTCATCCTTGGTCATTGGAAATGGCAGGCGGACAATGGGCACCTCCGGTGAAATATACGGCCCTGCAATATCAACGGCAAGGCTGTAGGTGTTTTTGGTCGAGGATGCCGTAAAAATGATATCCGCCGCTTTAATAACCCTGAGGGCTTTTACCGTGATCAATTCAGGGTCTCCCGGACCGACCCCCACCCCGAATAGTTTTCCATGGTTGTTCATTGTAATTCCTTTTCAATCCATTCTTGAGTGAAAATATCCGGATAGAGAAAATGTCCGATCTGAAGAATGCCCTCGTACAAACGGGGCACCGGACGGGAAATGATATTTTCATCAATCAGATACACCTGGTTCTGTTTAATGGCCCTGATAATTCCAAAGCCGGGTTCATTTTTAATCTGTTCCACACTGACAGCGTTCATGGCCCCGACCTGGGCAATAAACACATCGATCTGGTTTGCCTTGGCAAGGATCTGTTCTTTTCCATAGACAGCAATATTGGTATTTCTGGAAGCGGCTGCATCAGGGGCTGCATTGATACCCCCTGCGGTTTCAAGGGCAAAAACAGGCATGGCCCCTGGGGTAAATGTTTTCATCCGGGAATGTATCGCCTCCAGATATACGGTTTTTTTCTGGGGGATCTGCCGGGTAAGCGCCTTGACGGTTTCAACGTTTTTCCGGAATCTTTCGACCATCTCACGGGCCTGGTCCTGACGGCCGGTCAGAGTGCCGAGCTGTATCCAGTACGCATACATCTCGTCGATATTTGACGGCTGAAGCGACACCACGGTAATTCCGCTTTTTTCAAGCCGCTGCATCAGTTTTGGATATCCATTGTCGATCATGGGACGAACCAACACCAGGTCGGGCTTGACAGCCAGAAATTTTTCCGGATCATCATGGTAGGAAAAAGACTGTTTTTCAAGCGCCTGAACAGGTTCCCGGTCATTGACAGACACGCCGATAATCTCATGATCCAGCCCCAGGTGAAACAGATTTTCCGTATGAGCTCCGTACAGAGAGATAATCCTGGAAAAAGGCTGTTCAATCTTGACCTGCCGATTTTTACAATCGATTATGGTCTCAGCTGCTCCGGTGGAAAAGCTGACCAGCAGTATCAAAAGGATCAATATGAGATTAAAGGGCTGGATAACACACCTGCCTTGCCTGGATATGGGGATTGAATTCCACAATGGCGGATACCCCGAACACCGACTGGATCATCTGCGGAGTCATCACTGTGTCTGGCGGGCCAAATGCCTGAATTTTTCCATCCCTTAACATGACAATGCCGTCTGACCAGGCAGCAGCAAGGTTCAGGTCGTGAAACACACTGATCACCATTTTGCCCTGCTCTTTGACAGCTGTTTTCACCATGGCCAGCATCTGAAGGGTGTGGCGGATGTCCATATTGGAAAAGGCCTCGTCCAGCAGCAACACAGGGGTGTCCTGGCACAGTGCCCTGGCAAAGACGCAGCGCTGGCGCTCCCCACCGGACAATTCATTGATCCTGCGGTTTTCAAGGTGGGAAATCCGGCATTGATCCATGACGTGCCGGATCATATCATAATCTTTCCGGGAAGGTTGAGAAAACCTGGGAATATGGGGATGGCGCCCCATCATCAGCACCTGACTGACACGAAAGGGAAACTCAATGGCATGATCCTGAGACACCAGGGCCATGATCCGTGCAATGTCCAGCTTTGAAAGGGCTGAAAGAAGCGTGCCGTCGATGGATACCGCTCCTGTATCCGGGGCGAAATACCCGGATATCAAATCCAGCAGCGTGGTCTTTCCACTGCCGTTGGGGCCGACCAGCGAATAGAACCGGCCGGATGAAAAATCAGCAGAGAGGTCCTGGATCACCTGCTCGGTTTCATAGGCATACGATATGTTTTTTAACTGAATCTTCACTGCCAGGCCACCTATAATTTGCTCTTCTTGAAAATCCAGCAGAAAACCGGTCCGCCGATCAGGGCCGTGAGCACCCCAATGGGTATTTCATGGGGAAGCACTGCCCGGGTGATGGTGTCAGCGGTAAGCAAGAGTCCGCCGCCGGCCAGCATGGACAGCGGTATCAGGCTGCGGTTGTCAGGACCGGTGATAAACCGGACCATGTGCGGGACCAAAAGCCCGACAAATCCAATGATACCGGAAACCGAAACACAGGCCCCGGCCAGAAGCGAACCGGTGATCAGCAGAACAAAGGTAATCTTTTTCTGGTCAACTCCCAGGCTGATGGCGGCTTTGCTCCCAAGAGAGATCAGGTTCAAATCCCGCGCAAAATACAATGCAATCACTGCTGAAAAAAATAAAAAAACCAGAACCACCAGAACATTGGCCCAGGTTTTTGATGCAAAGCTGCCCATGAGCCAGAAAATAATCACTGAAACCTGCTCGTTGGCAACAAATTTTAAAAAACTGATGCCGGCTGATAGAATCGCTGCAACAATAATGCCGGAAAGAATCAAATTATTGGAAGACAGCGCTGCAGAGGGATTTTTGGAAGAATAGGACAGAAAAATAACAATAAGCAGCGTAAGACAGGCACCGACAAAGGCAAACGCCGGGACAGAAACAAACGTGGCGCCCAGGTTCAGCAGGATGGCAATGCTGGCGCCAAATGCAGCGCCGGCTGAAACGCCCAAGGTGTAGGGATCTGCCAGGGGATTGAGCAAAATACCCTGAAACAGCACCCCGGACAACGCAAGTCCCCCTCCCACAATCGCACAGGTCAGAATCCGTGGAAGGCGAACATCCAGAATAATGGTTGTAAATGTTGGATCAACCCCCTGGATCAGCTGTTCATGACCGGACATCCTGCCGGCCAGAATACGGAGAATGTCTGCCGTGGGAATGTGCAGATATCCCATGGAAAGCGACACCAGAATGACTGATGCGAGAAAAAGGGAGAAAAAGACCACCAGAAATCCTGTTCTCCCTTTTGATATGGCAGCCGGTATACTCAATGCCACCTCCTACAGGGCTGTTCCTGCAGCAATTCTGAGGCGCTTGTCTGCCGTTTCCGGTCGCTGAGCAGCTACATCACAGTTTTTCACATTCACTCCTCATCAATGATGGGTTCAGCGGGAAAAGGCACCAATAAAAAAACCCATGTCACAACTGCCGACATGGGAACCGTTTTTTTCCGCATTCTTTTATTGATCTGCTTTTCGTTCCTCGCAAACAATAGACCAATCGCCCAGGCAGGTTTTCTGACTTCCGGATCACTTTACTGGTCACGCCTTCCCGATTAGGATATTCCAAGCAGTGGCTCTTGTGACGGTCATTCCCGGTTACAGCGGCGGGTCCGTTCCTGATTTTCACAGGATTCCCTTTTATCTGCACATACAGCACCTGAACAATTTATTAGGGTAAACGGATCTGCCAGGACTGTCAAGCAAAAAAAGACTACAAAAACAAGCTGTTCAGATAGCAGTTGCCTTTTAAGCCATGGCGCAGTATTCTAATAGTTTTAAAACTGCAGGAACTGTTGCCCATGAAATTTGACCAGTACCATATCTCTTCGGCCATAAAGAAAAATCTGGAAATTCTGGGATTTAAACGCCCCACAGATATCCAGTATAAGGCAATTCCTTCCATCATGAAAGGCGAAGATGTCCTGGCCATTGCCCAGACCGGAACCGGCAAGACCGCTGCATTTGCCATCCCGGTCATTGACAGCATCCATCGAATGAAACGCTCCCGCAGATCCGATGGCATCAAATGCATTGTCATGGTTCCAACCCGGGAGCTGGCCGCCCAGATCGGCAGCGTTTTTGATGAATTATCACGGCACACAAAGGTCACCGCCTTTGCCCTGTTCGGCGGGGTCGAGCAGGACCCTCAGGTCCGGAAGCTGGCAAAGGGGATTGATATTCTGATTGCCACGCCCGGACGTATGTTTGATTTGATCAGCCAGGGTGCCATCAGCCTGAATCAGATCGCCACTCTGATTCTGGACGAGGCAGACCAGATGCTGGATCTGGGATTTATCAATGATATAGAGGCCATCAAAAAAAAGCTGGTAAAAAAACACCAGACCCTGTTTTTTTCAGCCACCATCAACCGGGAGATCAAAAAGCTGGCATTCTCCCAGGTTAAATCCTCTGCCATCCGGATACAGATTTCACCGGAAGACCCCGTGTCCAAAAATGTTTCCCATTTTGTCATGTTTGTTGAAATGGATGATAAACGCTTTTTTCTGCGGCGGTTTATTTTAGATCATCCAGATGATAAAATCATTGTCTTTGTCCGGACACGGGTTCGAGCCGAACGGGTGGCAAAAGCCCTGGAACGCTCGCAGATCAGCGCACTGACCCTCCACGGTGAAAAAGACCAGGCCCTTCGTTCACAAGTGCTTGAAGATTTCAAACAGGGCCGAACACAGATTCTGATTGCCACGGATGTCAGTGCGCGTGGCATTGACATTCCAGATATCAGCTACGTCATTAACTATGATCTGCCGGAAAAAAAAGAAAACTATGTCCACCGGGTGGGTCGCACCGGCCGCGGGATGAAAAAAGGCAGTGCTGTCTCTTTTTGCAGCACCGAGGAAAAGCCCCGCCTGGCAGATATCCAGGCCTTTTTAAACAAACCGGTTGAGACCATCTCCATCAGCCGGAAAGATCATGCCTTTGTTCTTTCGACCTCCAGAGGAGAAGAAAGCATCCAGGAGATGATCCGGGAACAGGACGCCTGGGAAAAAAAACGAAAAAAGAAAGGGAAGAAAGCATAACCCGTTTGGAGCCCCGATGCAGCTTGACTGTCAGAACCTGAACTTCACCTATCCAGGCAGCAAAACTGTCGTGATAAAGGATTTGTCCTTTTCAATGAAACATCCGGGATTCAATGCCGTGTTCGGGCCGTCCGGAGTGGGAAAAACATCCCTTGCAAAAATCCTTGCCGGAATGATCACAGCGGTTGACGGGGATCTGACCTTCAAGCAGATTGACACCATCCTGTATTCATATAACCGTGAGCGCCTTCCAGGATGGTCCAGCACGGGAAAACACCTGGACCGGGTCATCCCGCCGGAAAAACAGGCACTGAAAGAGCAGCTGGTGGAAATTTTCGAACTGGCCGATGTTCTGGACTCACGGTTTTCAAAACTGTCCATGGGCCAGCAGAACCGGATTAATCTGGTTCGATATCTCCTGCAGGATTTTGATTTGTTGATCATGGATGAAAGCCTGGCCAACGTTGATGAAAAACTCAGAGAAAAAATCCTTTTGGCCATCAAAACACTGTTCCGCGACAAAATGTTTTTGTATATCTCCCATAACCTGATGGAAGTTTCAACCTTCTGCAAACAGATTCTGGTATTTGCAAAAGCATCGGAAAAAAAATCCTGTTGCATGGTGACCGGACAAAACCGAATGCAGAACAGTCATCTGGACAGAAAAAAACTGGATGCCACCTTACTGGAGATTATGAATGCTTTTTAGACGGATCTACCAGTTTTTAATCGTGTACGCCATTGGATTGTCTTTTTTGATGGCCATCAAAAAAATGGCCGGGCTTTCCAACTACGTAATTCCAGGAATTCCTTTAATTCTGGAAACCGCACAAAATGTGGCACTGGTTTTTTTTCATGATGTGATCAACACCATGTCAGTGACCGTCCTGGGCCAGTGCCTCTCCATTGCCATGGCCTTTGGCGTAGGAATTGCCGGCAGAAAATCCTCGTGGGCCGGCTCTTTCATCAAGGTCACCGCCTACAATGTTCAGGCATATCCCATTGTCGCCCTTGCCCCCATTATTTTCATTCTGCTGGGAGACGGCTTTGTTTCCCGCCTGCTGATCGCTTCCATGATCTGCTACTTTCCGCTGCTGCTGTCTGTTCTGGGGATTATGTCCACACCGGTGAACGATATCGAACATTTTTATCAGATCACCGGCCGGATGCGGTGGCAGCTTGAAGTGAAAATCCGTGCCTTTGAAAACCTGAGCAAAATCACCACGGTTATCTCCGGAAGCGCCACCCTTGCCATGGCCGGAACAATTGTTGCAGAATTTATTGCAGCAAACGCAGGGATTGGATATAGTATCCGTGTAGCCCTTTACCAGAGTGACATGGCCAAAATTCTCATTGCCCTGTTCATGATCGGCATCATTATCTCCATATACCAGGGCCTTCTTGAAACTCTGGGAGAAAAGATCAAACGCAGATGGTCTGTTGCAGACAAAGGAGAAATCTGATGAACATCCGTTTTTTTACAATACTGATACTGATCAGCCTGATGGTATCTCCCGTGTCACACGCCCGGGAAAAAGAATTGAACTATCGACTGAAATGGCTGTTTAACACCAGTGTTGCCGGAGATATCTGGGCAGATGCCAATGGCTATTTCACAAAGGCAGGGCTGACGGTAACACTCAAGGAGGGAAGTCCTGAAAAAAACGCCATCAATGAACTGGAACTGGGCTATGCCGACTTTGGTGTGGCATCGGCAGACCAGGTGATCCGGGCCCTGGACAAAGGGGCGGACGTCAAAGTGGTTGCCCAGCTGTTCCAGATCAACCCCATGCAATGGATATACCGGACAACGCAGCCTGAAATCAAGCAGCTGGAAGATCTCAAGGGCCGAACCATCGGCATTACCTTTGGTGGAAATGATGAAACCATCATGCGAACCCTTTTTGCCAAAGCCGGTATCACGGAAAAGGATGTCGCTATTGTTGGCGTCCGGTTCGATTTTACCCCTTTTTACACCAAAGCAGTGGAGGTCTGGCCGGTCTATCGAAATTCTCAGGGCGTGATTCTGGAAAACCGCCTGGCAAAAGAGAATGAATCTGTTTATTTTTTCAACCCGGCAGATTTTGGCGTCAATTTTGTGGCCAATTCCATAGTGACTTCAGGAAAAATGATACAGCGCCATCCAGGCCTGGTCACCGATTTTTTAACGGCATTGCTCAGTGCCTGGGAATCTGCCATGGATCCGGACAACGCGGCGTCAGTACTGGCAGTGATCAAGCAGTTTGAAACCGGAGCAGATGATAATATCCTCCGGCAGCAGCTGGAAGCAACGCGGAAGCTGGTCAAACCCGCCTCATCTGTTAAAATCGGTACGATTGACCGGGCTGCATGGAAACAGACCGAAGCGATCATGCTCAGGGAGGGACAGATCAAAAAACCGGTTCAGATCGAAACCTGCCTGGTGACGGCAGAGTAATTGTCATGCAGGCATCCTGGTGGTTCGCGTCTTCAGATGAAACCGGGTCATCATCAGCACGCCAGACGCTGTCAGACTGGCCAGAAGTCCGATCCATACGCCATAGATGCCCCATCCCAGGCTGAAGCCCAGAAAATAACCAGTGGGCAGTCCGATTCCCCAGTAGGCCACCAGGGTAAACAATGTGGGCAGTTTCATATCGGTCAGGCCTCTGAGAATTCCAAGCCCCACAGCCTGGGTACCGTCGGATATCTGAAAAAACGCCACAATAATCAAAAGGGTGGCAGCAATATCCATCACCTCCTTCTGGGAAATATACAATCCAGGCAAAAGATGGCGAAACAGGATAAATACCAGTCCGGCAGAAGCCATAAAGCCTCCGCAGAGAATCGCAGTGGAAAACCCTGCAACACGGGTGGCCTGAAGATCTCTCCGTCCCAGTGCATGGCTGACCTGAATCGATCCGGCCGCAGAGATGCCCATGGCAACCGTGAATGAAACAGAGGCCAGGCTCAGAGCGATCTGATGGGCCGCCAGTGGAATTGTTCCAATCCAGCCGACCATGATCGAAGATGCGGCAAAGGCTGACACCTCAAAAAAATATTGGCATCCTGCCGGAATACCGATGGACAAAAGTTTTTTCATCATTGAAAAATCGATCTTCCGATACCGCAGGCTGGGATCAAATATTTTCATCTCAGGAGAAACCATCACAATCCAGATCAGAACCACTGCCATGAACACCCGGGAACAGATGGTTGCAATACCGGCACCCATCACACCCATCTGGGGAACACCCAGGTTTCCAAAAATAAATACCCAGTTGGCCAGCACATTCACCCCGTTGGCCAGAAGGGTGACCACCATGGCAGGTTTTAAAAAATTCACCCCCTCGGCAAACTGCCGATAGTTCTGAAACAGCATGAACGGCAGCATGGAGATGCCCAGCACCATAAGATATCCTGCTGCCGGAGCCACGATCTCCCGTGGCTGATTCATGTATTGAATACACTGGGCAAGCCCCAGACAGACAGCACAGAGCAAACAGCCGAAAAACAGGTTAACGATCAGTCCCTGACGCAGAACCACGCCGCATTCACTGTCTCTGCCGGCACCACGGGCAATGGCCGTTAAAGGGGTGACTGCCACACTGACACCAAACCCGACCACCATGACCAGGGTGAACAGCGCATTGGCAATGGAAGCCGCGGCCAGGGGCTGGGCTCCAAGCCGCCCCACCATGATGGTATCGGTCACCGACATGAGCATCTGCCCCAATTGTCCCACAACAATGGGAAGGGCCAGAACGACAATTTTTTTTATTTCGCGTCGATACATCAAAAGAGCGGTCACGGTTTCAGGTTCAGGCGGTAAAGGGGATCTCCCACCAGAACCATTTTCCATGAAAGAAATGGAAGGCTGACCATATAAGATTCAACCAGGGTCAGATATCCTTCGGTGAGAAAATTAAAAAACAGTTCCGGAACAGGAAATGCCTGTACATAGGGTTCGCCCACCGGACCGATGGTTGCGGCAACCCCCTTTTCCAGCATTTTTTTACACCAGACCTGGCTGTTTTTATTTTTTAGGGTGGTACATTCTGAGCTGGCAATATGATACCCCACAGATCCTTTTTGCCAGACAAAGGCGTCGATATATTTTCCTAAGCTGTACCAGCCGCAATAAAGGGCTGCTTCCAGACCTTCTCCCTCCTGGAAAAGGGTGGGGGCATCATTGATCACAACCGGAAGCCGATTCTCTGTTCGCAGGATCCGGGCAGCATTGTAAATGGACTTATCGTAAAAAGCATATCCGGACAGATCTGTTTTTTCCGGTTCCGGCCACCGGGCATCAAAACAGGCCGATCCTTTCAGTCCGTTTTTTTCTGCGGCAATGGCATCGAGAATCATGCGCTTTACTGTGCCAGGATCCGGCCCGTCCAGGCGGCTGGTCATCAGTATGTCTGAACGCGAAAATGGAACATTCTGATTGTGAAATCCCAGATAATAGGGATTGGGTTGCCACAGATTCAGATCATAGTCTTTTATTCTGACCATCGCCAACTCTGAATCAAAGGCTGCCACCCGGTCGATTCCCCTTAAAAATGCAGTCATGGTACGCTGAATCTCAGACAGTTTCCGGCGAATGTCCGCTGTATCACGCTGGGCCGCCAACTCATCTTCCAGGGCGTTTTTCTGTTGCTCATACTCACGTAAACGGGTCTGTTCAGCAGGCAGTTTCCCAGGGTCTGCAATCCGCAGCGGCACACCAAACATGCTGACCAGGACACGGATATCCTGGTTTTGATCCAGAGCCTTTCGCACCATTGGAACCGCTTTTGTTTGGTATTCTTCTTGAGAACAGGTCTCTTTGTCTGTCAGAAAGAGCACCAGCAGATTTTTTTTGGGAATCTTTCGCTGCTCCATATAAAACCTGGCAAGGGAAATGCTCTGTCGGACATTTTGGTTGGCAACCACCAGAACCTCATGGGGCGAAAGGGCCATGGCAGCGGCTCCCCATCCTGCGGCAGCCTCAAAAACGACAAAAAAAAGAATCAGCCAGAGCCTGTTAAGCGTTTTGTGCATTGCTGATAATTCGCAGTCCATCCAGAGTCAGGGAGTGCTCGACAGCCTCAATTGTCGTGGATATTGTTGAAATCAGGGGAGCCAGACCACCAGTGGCCAGAATTTTCGGAGTGTCTGCCATTTCCGCTGACATTCTTTCCACCATTTTGTCCACCATGGCAGCATTGCCATAGATAATTCCGGACTGGATGCTTTCAATGGTGTCTTTGCCGATCACCTTTTCCGGCGCCTTGAAAATTTCCACCCGGGGAAGGCGGGACGCCCTTTGAAAAAGCGCTTCCGCAGCAATCATGATTCCCGGGACAATGGCCCCCCCAAGGTATTCACCCTTGCTGGAAATCACATCAAAGGTGGTGGCTGTTCCAAAATCAATAATGATCAGGGCGTGTTGATATTTTTCAAATGCAGCCACCGCATTGACAATACGGTCTGCCCCAACCTCGTTGGGATTGTTGTACAGAATCGGCATCAATTGTTTGACTGAATCCGCATTGATCCATGACGGGCTCAGATTCAAATATTTTTCACAAAAGGCATTCAAGATCGGTACAGCAGACGGGACCACCGATGAAATAATGATTCGGGTAATTCGGGACTTATCCAGACCTTTGTCCAGAAACAGGGCATTGGCCAGCACATTGAACTCATCTGCTGTGGTGTCGCGGATGGTCCGGATTCTCCAGTCAAATTTAAGCGTATCCTGATCATAGATACCGATGACAGTATTGGTATTTCCCACATCGATGACAAGCAGCACGGGTCTCTCCTTTATTCTATTGTAATGGTAAACACCTGCGGGGATGCATCTGTCATCATCAGCCCGACAGGGATATTAACGTTGACATGGCGGACATACACGCCTTCTGTCAGGTGACTCAGATCAATAAATGCTTCAATCTGTTTCAGGAGCTGTTCATCTTCCAGTATTTCAAACGGTCCTTTCACCTGTATCATTATCGTCCGGGGTTTGATACTGGCTGTGGCCTCAGCGTTTCTGATCTGAATGGGAATCGCCTCCAGAGTCCGTGATACCAGCTGCTGCTGGACCGGAACACTGACCTTGACAATCGGATGGGAGGGAAAAATAATCGATGAGGTGTTCAAATTCAGGGGCACCTCTTTTTTAAACCCTTCTTTGACATTTGAAATATCAACGGGCCGGGTTTTCAGCTCTAAAATGGACTGGATCAGCGTTGCGGCACCGGTTAACTCGATACGGTCCGGTTCTGTAATCGCTTCCAGGGCGATATACCCCTTGGCAGGCTGGCCAACATATGGAACAGTGACCCGGAAGCTTTTTTGCAGTTTCCGATCCAGCTGCACCGTTAAATAGGAAGGCGACACACTGAGAATCTGAATGTCCGGGTTCATGGGGATGCGCTTTTCATCCACTGGAATGAGGTAGGCCCCCGGCTCAATGGAGTTGGAATCCCCTGCAGGGTCAAACTCAAGATCTGTGTACATGTCCACAGGATACCGGATGCTTCTGGCATTGATCTGCTCAATGGCAGCAGGATGCGCCCTGATTTTGATTTCGATTTTATCGGTGTGAAAATCTGTCAGCACCATGTTCTCAGGCATGTTGGAATAATCAACAAACAGCAGAAGATCGGTTTCCACAGGATCCACCGTGCAGTGAGTCAGGCTCCCTGCAGCAATCAATATCAGGCATCCTAAAAAACTATTGTGCCAGCACTTACGCATTCCTGATGGCGTCAATGATACTGGTAAAGGATTTAACTTTTTCCACATCATGGACCCGTACAATATGGGCGCCGTTCAAAACAGAAGCAGCAACAGCTGCAAGGGTTCCATATTCCGTCTTGACATGACCCGGTTCCACCGGGCGGGCTTCTTTATCCGATAAAACACTGCGAATGAAAGATTTTCTGGACGGTCCCATGAGAATAGGAAATCCCAGAGCTGCCACTTTTTCAAGATGATTGATCAGCACCAGGTTGTGATGGACAGTCTTGCCAAAACCAATACCGGGATCCAGAATAATATGGCCGGGCGATATTCCACTGTCCACGGCCACTTTTACCCGGTGCTCCAGATACTGGGTAATCTCACGCATCAAATCTGTATAATCCGGATCAACCTGCATGGTCTGAGGGGTTCCCTGCATGTGCATCAGAATGACAGGCACACGGCTCCGGGCGGCAACAGCTGCCATTTTCGGATCTTTTTCCATGGCTGAAATATCATTGATCATGGCAGCACCGGCCTGAACAGCTTCTTTTGCCACCACCGCCTTAACCGTATCAATAGAGATCGGTATATCAATCCGCTGGGCCAGATGTTCAATCACCGGAATCACCCGGTCCAGCTCCTCCTGCTCTGAAACCGGCTGGGCAAACGGGCGGGAGGACTCGCCACCGATATCCAGAATGTGGGCTCCGGCCTCAGCCAGCTTCAGGCCCTGGCAGACAGCCGTATCAAAGCTGTTGAACTTTCCCCCGTCTGAAAATGAATCCGGCGTGGTGTTTAAAATTCCCATCAGGCAGGTTTCCCGGCCCAGTTCCAGACAAAATCTGCCGAATTTCAGTGAAAACTGCTGCATGAAACCGTTCCTCAGTTTGATCCGGATGCTGATGGATCATGATCATCGTCAGCAGGTTCGTCACTGTCTTCATCTGTTTCCGGTGTCAGGTCCGGCGTACTGCTGGCTGGTTTTTCTGCCTCAGGCGGTGGCTGCGGAACGGTACGGACATTTTTTCTGCCATAAAAATCAAAGTCCGGCCGCAGGGATGCAATCAGATCATCCAGCTCCGCTCCCATAACGGTTTCTTTTTCAATCAGAAGGTCTGTCAGGGCGTGCAGGATATCCATATTCTGTTCAAGGATGGTTTTAGCGGTCTGATAGGCCCGGTCGATAATGGTCGCGATCTCTGCATCAATTTTCCTGGCAGTATCCTCTGAATAGGATTTGGCCTGCGTCATTTCCCGACCGATGAAAATATTGTCATCATGGTTTTCATAGGACAGGGGCGTCAGGTTATCGCTCATCCCAAATGTCCGGACCATGCGGTTGGCCAGTTTGGTGGCCTGCTTGATATCATTGGAAGCACCCGTACTGATCCGTTTGAAAATCAGCTCTTCAGCCACTCTTCCGCCAAATGCGATGGCCAGCTCGCTTTCCAGCTGATCTTTGTATTTAAAATCCCCTTCTTCCGGCAGAAACCAGGTAACCCCGGCAGCCCTCCCTCTGGGAATGATGGTAATTTTATTGACCGAATCCGTATTGGGCAGAAACCTGGCCACCAGTGCATGACCGCCTTCGTGGTACGCCGTGGTTTTCTTTTCTTCTTCCTTGATCACCTTGGATTTTCTTTCAAGCCCCATATACACCTTGTCTTTTGAATCTTCAAAATCCTTCATGGTCAGTTTTTCATGGTCCCGTTTGGCTGCCAGGAGCGCAGCTTCATTCACCAGATTTTCAAGGTCAGCCCCGGAGAAACCTGGCGTGCCTTTGGCCAGAATCACCGGATCCACATCTGATGCCAACGGGGTTTTTTTCATGTGAACCCGTAAAATACCTTCCCGGCCCTTGATATCCGGCATATCCACGATCACCTGGCGGTCAAACCGGCCCGGCCTCAGCAAAGCAGGGTCCAGAACATCAGCCCGGTTGGTGGCAGCCATGAGAATTACACCCTCATTGGATTCAAATCCATCCATTTCCACCAGAAGCTGATTCAGGGTCTGTTCCCGTTCATCGTGTCCACCGCCAAGACCTGCGCCCCGCTGACGGCCCACAGCATCGATCTCATCAATAAAAATAATACACGGGGCATTTTTTTTGCCCTGGGCAAACAGATCCCGGACCCGTGACGCACCCACTCCCACAAACATCTCGACAAAATCTGAACCACTGATGGTATAAAACGGCACCCCGGCCTCTCCGGCAACGGCCCGTGACAATAAGGTCTTTCCAGTTCCGGGGTTGCCCACCAGCAGCACGCCCTTGGGAATGCGGCCTCCCAGACGGGTATATTTTGATGGATTTTTTAAAAAGTCCACCACCTCGGTTAATTCCTCTTTGGCTTCGTCAATTCCTTCGACATTGGCAAAGGTGACCTTTTCTTTCTTATCATCCATGAGCCGGGCCCGGCTTTTACCAAAGGAAAGGGCCTTCCCCCCTCCTGCACCACCCTGCATCTGCCGCATGAAAAAAATCCATACACCGATCAGCACAATCATCGGCAGCCAGGACACAATGATCGACATGAACCAGGATGCCTCCGCCGGTGGTTTGGCTTTGATGACAACACCCTGGGACCGAAGGATTCCGATCAAATCCCCATCATCAGGAGCAAAACTTTTATATCGAGCGCCGCTGGTGTCAGTTAAATACAGATCCTGACCCTGAATCACCACGTTCTGCACACGGCCGTCATCAACCATGGCGAGAAACTCAGAATAAGAGACCTCGGATTGCCCAACCTGCTGCTGATTAAAAATATTATACAGCATGACCATCATCAGAATAATCACCAGCCACAGTGACATGTTTTTATAAAATTGATTCAACGTTGTTTTCCTTTCCTTTCTTGTGAGCCTGCCGTTGAGCTGCCGGACGGACAGCGGCGCTGCCTTTTAGACCGGCAACAGCCTGCATCCTGCATAAACACTCTCAATATATAAACATGATATGCAAATATACAAGCAAAAGTTTTCAGGTTTCATCGGCCTGTCTGCGAATAACAGCCCGTTTTTTCTGCTTTTCTCTTTTCCCCAGTTCTCTTAAGGGAATCATTTCTTTTTTGATGCACAGGTGTTTTTTGTTTTTGTAAATCCGGATCTGCCCCGGCAGGTCCAGACAGGTACCGGCTCCTGTATCAAAACAAAACGCGATGGCCGTTTGAATGTGATGATGGGAAATGCGGCTCAGATTTTTTTTCAACCGGCAGATCGCCATGCGCAGCAACCGTTTGAGCAACGCTTCGTCCAGATCCAGCAGCATGGCTCGAGACAGCGCAATGGTGTGTTTTGTTTCCGACACCTGGCACAGATTGAATTGTTTTTCTGTTCTGTCCTGCCAATACTGCTCCTCCTGCCAGAGAATCCGGCTGGTCCGGTTCAGGGCCTCCACGATTTTGGGATTATAGTCAGATGCAAGCTGTGGCAGGAGCTGGTGTCGGATTTTGTTTCTCAAAAACCGGTCTTCTGAATTGGAATCATCCGTCACAAAGTCCTGACGTTCATCAGCAAGAAATTCCAGGATTTCAGCTTTGGAGACCTGAATCAACGGACGGATAATGCAATGGTTCCGGACAGGCGGAATGCCGCCAAGGCCTTTGGGGCCGGCACCTCGCAAAAGGTTCATCAGCACCAGTTCCGCATTGTCATCCCTGTGATGGCCGGTGGCCAGGCGGGAATACCCATGGGCCTGGACAACAACGTTAAAAAAAGCATACCGGACCGTTCTTCCGGCAGCTTCAACAGACAGCCCATGATCGCGGGCATAGGCGCTGACATCTGTCTGCTGGCAGTAAAACGGCAGGCCCAGACGGCGGGCAAAATCGGCTGAAAAAGCCTCATCCCGGAACGCACTGGTTTTTCTGAGCTGATGGTTCAGATGAACAATGCCCACGGTCAGATCATAGCGATCTTTCAAAGCCAGTAACGACAGAACCAGTGCCACGGAATCCGGACCGCCAGATACAGCAGCCAGCACACGGTCCCCCGGATCAAGCAGCTTAAATTCCTGAACCGTCTGAATCACTTTCGTGATAAATGCGCACTGCATGTCTGGTTGCTGCGTCATATCAGCAGGCAAAAATCGGATCATTTGATGCATCAATCAGGCCGGCATCCCGTGCCCGATCAAAAAAAGCAGTGACAGCCCGCTCTCCGTCAGGGCCGATATCTTTTGAAAAATCGTTAACGTACAGGGCAATGTGCTGCGCAATGACCTGATCATCCATTTCCTGGGCATGGGCACGGATATATGCTTCTCCGATCCGGGGATTGGCAAATCCATGGTCAATGCTCTGGCGGATCAGGGATTGAATCTCACAGGAAATCCAGGGATCGATGTTCCGCTTGATGGCAATGCAGCCTAAGGGGATGGGCAGGGATGTCGCTGATTCCCACCACTGACCCAGGTCTGCCTGAAGTGCGAGCCCCAGGGAAGAATAAACAAAACGGCCTTCATGGATGATCACCCCGAAGTCTGCCGTGCCTGCAATCACCGCCGGCATGATCTGTTCAAAAGGCATGGGCACGACTCGGAACGTCACGCCCGGAAAACAATCAGCCATATAAAACCGAAACAGGAGATAGGCCGTGGTTCCCATTCCCGGGACCGCGATCACCGGCACACCTGCGTCAGACAGGGCGCGGCCTGGACAGGAGATAATCAGGGGGCCGCACCCCTTTCCCAGAGCTGCTCCGGATCGCAAAAGCGCATATTGATCCATGACCCTGCCAAAAGCTGCAAACGACAGCTTGGTGATATCGTGTATCCCGTCTGCTGCATCCTGGTTCAAGGATTCCACATCCTTGAGCGCAATATCAAAGTCATACCCGTTAAGGTCGATTCGCTTTTGAGCAATCGCTTTGAAAATAAACGTATCATTGGGACAGCTGGAATAGGCGAGGCGATATGTTTTATTCACATTCATCGTCAAATTATATCAAAGGAGTGTCTGGAAAATCAATCCGATTTTTAAAAAGAGCGACCGCTTTACTTTTATCTGGTCATCCTTATGATTTTTAGATATGGGTAGGATTTAGAACACGCACAAAACAAGGATCAAACACAGGATGAAAAACCCGGTATTGACAGGAGAAATGAGCGAATGGGGGAAAAATATCGACCCGGCCGCTTCAACCGGCACCGGCTCAAAAGAGCTTGACCGGATCATGGTCAGAGGTGCCAAAGAGCACAATCTTAAAGACATTGATGTGGATGTACCGAAAAAAAAAATGGTTGTGTTTACAGGGGTTTCTGGGTCGGGCAAATCCAGCCTGGCCTTTGACACGATTTTTGCCGAAGGCCAGCGACGGTATGTGGAATCGTTATCTTCCTATGCCCGGCAGTTTATCGGTCAGATGGAAAAGCCCCGATACGACACCATCCGCGGATTGTCTCCCACCATTGCCATTGAACAAAAAGCTGCCAGCAAAAACCCCAGATCCACGGTGGGCACCATCACGGAAATTTATGATTATCTCAGGGTCCTGTTTGCACGGGTGGGAACCCAGTACTGCTGTCAATGCCAGAAAAAAGTGGGCCGGGGACATGCCCAGAGCATGGTATCCCAGATCATGGCTCTGCCGGAAAAATCAAAACTGCTGATCCTCGCGCCGGTGGTGGAAAACCGGAAAGGAGAGCACAAAGAACGCCTGGAGGAATTAAAAAAAAAAGGATATGCCAGGGTCCGGGTGGATGGGGTGGTCCAGGATCTTGAAAACGTGCAGGCGCTGGCAAAAAACAAAAAACACCATATTGAAGTGGTGGTGGACCGTTTGGTGGTCAAAAACGATGCTGCCTTTGAAAAACGACTGACCGACTCTGTAGAAGCAGCGTTAAAACTGGGCAGCAGCCAGATCATCATCCACATGATGGGAAGAGAAGACCTTAAAATGAGCGAAGCCCGTTCCTGTTGCGGAACCGCCTATCCGGAGCTGACGCCCCAGATTTTTTCGTTCAACTCTCCTTTGGGCATGTGTCCGGAATGCAACGGTATCGGCACCCTGCTCTCCATGGATGTGGATAAAATCATCCCGGACAGGCGACTGAGCATCCGCCAGGGCGCCATTGTGCCATGGAAAAATTATTTTCTGAAACAGCCCCGGTATCAGACCGACACGTCATGGGGCGGCAGCCAGCTCAAGGCCATGGAAAGCCAGTGGGGAATCGACTTTGATCAGCCCTGGGAAAAACTGCCGAAAAAAGACCGGGACCTTCTGCTCTATGGCTCCCCAAAAAAGGAGATGACCATCAACTGGAGCTCAGCCAAAATCCAGGGTGCTTTCACCCGCACCCATGAAGGCCTGATTCATACCCTGATGCGAAGGTACAAATCCACCCAGTCAGAAACCCAGAAAAAATATTACACCGGTTTTATGACCGCAGCCACCTGCCCTGCCTGCATGGGAAAGCGGCTGAAACCGGAAATTCTCCACGTGCGTATCCAGGACAAATCGATCATGGATCTCACTGCCATGACCGTTCAGGAGGCGTTTGAGTTTATCACCTCACTGCACCTTGAGGGAAGCCAGAAACTGATCGCAGCAGAGCTGCTCAAAGAAATTTCAGACCGGCTGGGGTTTCTGGTGAATGTGGGGCTGGGATACCTGTCTCTGGACCGAAGCGGCCCCACCCTTTCCGGAGGAGAATCCCAGCGAATCAGGCTGGCATCCCAGGTGGGATCAGAGCTTACAGGCGTACTGTACATTCTGGATGAGCCATCCATCGGCCTGCATCAGCGGGACAATATCAAGCTGCTGAAAACCCTTCATCACCTGAGAGATATCGGCAATACCCTCATTGTTGTGGAGCACGATCAGGAAACCATGGAAAACGCTGACTGGATCGTGGATATCGGTCCGGGAGCCGGTCATTTGGGCGGGCAGATCGTCGCAGTTGGCACGCCGGAACAGATCCGGCAGAACCCGGCATCCATTACTGGAAAATTTTTGACCGGCAAAATGCAGATTGCCGTTCCCCAGACCCGGAAAACACCTGAACAGGCCGGCAATAAATGGGTGAGAATTTATGGTGCTGCAGAAAACAATCTAAAAGATGTTCAGGTGGAGATCCCTTTAGGCCTTTTGGTGGCAATCACCGGTGTATCCGGAGCAGGAAAATCAACACTGATCAACCAGATTCTATACCCGGCGCTGGCAGTCAAGCTGCACGGCTCACAAATGAGCGTGGGCCGGCACCACTCAATTTCCGGGCTGTCCCATTTAAACAAGATCATCAATATTGATCAGAACCCCATCGGCAGGACACCCCGGAGCAATCCTGCAACCTATACCAAGGTTTTTGACCATATCCGGGATTTTTATGCCCTTTTGCCGGAATCAAAGGCCCGGGCATATCAAAAAGGCCGGTACTCCTTTAATGTAAAAGGCGGCCGATGCGAAGCCTGCAAAGGAGACGGCCACATTAAAGTGGAAATGCATTTTCTGGCAGATGTTTTTGTTCCCTGCGAAGTCTGCAGGGGCAAGCGGTTTAACCGGGCCACCCTGGATATCCGGTACAAGGACCACTCCATTTCAGATGTTTTGGACCTGTCTGTGCTTCAGGCAAAGGAATTGTTCAAAGATCACCCGAAAATTGTCCATATTCTGGACACACTCATGGATGTCGGCCTTTCATATATCAAACTGGGCCAGGCTGCCACCACCCTTTCCGGTGGTGAAGCCCAGAGAATAAAACTGGCCAGGGAGCTGGCCAAACGCGCCACCGGAGATACCCTGTATATTCTGGATGAGCCCACAACCGGTCTTCACTTCCAGGATATCAAACTCCTGCTCCAGGTTCTGTCCCGGCTGACTGCATCTGGAAACACCGTGATGATTATCGAACACAACATGGATGTGATCAAAACAGCTGACTGGGTGATTGATCTGGGCCCGGAAGGTGGCAGCGGCGGAGGTGACATCATCGCCCAGGGGC
>JAABSK010000021.1:21405-21683 GCA_011390435.1 Desulfobacteraceae bacterium
CAGGGGCCGCCGGAAGCAATTGCCCAGGAGATGTGCAGCCATACCGGCCGCTACCTGAAACAGGTTCTGGAAAAAAAAGGGGGGTAACAAACGATCATGGCGTACCTTCGATGGGTTCTTCGACCATACCTGTATTTGACCTATGTCTTTGAAAAATGCCTGCAGCGGGGCACGTTTGGAAAAAGCAGGACTGTTTTTGCTGATCCATACCAGGAACAGCAATCCAACCCGTTGAAAATGTCACTGTTTGCCCATCATGTCAAACAGTTTCATGAATC
>JAABSK010000217.1 GCA_011390435.1 Desulfobacteraceae bacterium
GTTACCAGGAACGTGCAGGATCGGCACGCCATTGTGTGATTGTTGCACCAATTCGCTGTGCCACTTCTCCGAGAGACTGATAGTAAGGTGTATGCACAATGACATGATCGCCTGGATTGACGGCGACGTTCATGAAATTAAAAATCGCTTCTTCTGCCCCTGTATGGACGATTACCTGGTCTGCCCTGATTCGATCATACAAAGCGGAAATTGCCTGCCGAAGTTCCGGATCACCCAGAGATTCGGTGTAGCCAAGCCGGAGTTCGGCAAACCGGTCTGCTGCATCCGTGTCAAGTGCCAGCAGTTCCTGCAGCGACATACTTTCGCAATCTGATGCGCATAACAGATAAGGGGTGGAAAATTCATGTTTTGCAAAGTATCGTTCAAGCCTGAACGGTTCCGGTTTCATTTGTCTGTTGCTCCATCTGGCGTATCAGGGGATGGTGATGGTGATAACACCTGTGTTTTCGTTTATGGTGCAGCTGTATTCTTTTTTTCCGCTGAAGGTTGTTCCGTCAGTTGTTCCGCCGGTGTGATAGATGGTTGCCAGCACAATGGTGGTATTTCCATTCGGAGCCTGAGCACTGTCTCCTGTGATTCTGGCAGCAACACCCGGGGAAAGGCTGAATACCGGTGCCCTGGGATTTCCTGCTGTGTCTGTGTCTCCGATCGGGCCGCCAGCGGCACCTTTGAAATAATCAACATTCTGACTGTTGGTGATGGCCTTTACCACACTGTCCACAAAGTTTTTAGTGTCTGACAGGGCAACTGAATCGGCAGCTTTGGCCCGCATGGGCATGTAGTTGAAAATCGCAATTGCTGACAGGACACTCAGGACAGCCACAATAACCATCAGCTCGACAAACGTGAATCCGCTGCTTTGATTGAGCGGTGTTACTATTTTTTTAAATGGGATCATTTCAAGCCCCCTTTCCTGTATGGACGGCAACAGACTTATTTTTCCGAATTTTGGATGCGCTGATATTCAATCCAGCTGTTTCCCCTAAAAATGACCAGATCTTTTTTGTCCGGATACTGAATGTTGCTGAATCCAATAAACCCTTCTTTTGTTTTCCAGATATATAAATTACTGCTTTCAAATGAGAGCAGAAACTGTTCTTTTGGGGTCAGGCCCGTTTTGATGATGCGCACTGACGGGGCAGGTTCCTTTTTTTCAACTTTTTCGGCTTTTTCGATGCTGTTTGCCAGGGCAAGCCGGTCAGCAGCTGTTTTCCGGGTGTCAGCCTTTTTTGGGGTATCTGGGTCAGACGGTGACGTTTCTGGTTGTTTCTGCTGCGATTCAGCAGCAGCAATCGCCTTCTGATCAGAAGGTGCAGCGCCAAGGGCTCTTGTCTTCAGCCGTAAATCCGGCCCCATCAACGCCACGATATTTTCATGTTCAGCGCTTTTTTCAAGTGTATAGCTTCCCTTTCCCGGTGCATACTGCCAGTTCAGGGTTGTAATAAAGGCTTTGTCAGGAATAAGGTCTGGAAACAGATTTAACAGATTGTCAGGATACCGGCCGTTGATCTGGTGATACCGGTTGATGGCTGAGGCCATGACAAGAAGGCCGGCTGCGCTGCTTTTGCCTGCATCTGCTTTTAATATTTCAAATTTTTTCAGGTTATGGGCAATCAGCGCGTCTTTCTGTTTTTTTTTCTGAACCAGATAAAGGCCTCCGCCAACAATCAGCAGGACAATTAACGGAATAATGATTTTTTTCAGGGTCATGTCACCTCCATCTTGATAATAAAGGTCGAAAAGCAAAAAACATACCACAAAACAGTGAAGGCGGTTAAGCCCTTGGCAGTCCCTGTTTAAGGGCCTTTGTCAGGCACAATGTCTGAGGTGGCCTGCCATTGATCAATGACAATTTCTGTATTTATGTTGCCGTATTGTGCAACTGGTTTTGGTGCTTCAATGCAGTGAGTTTTTCCAGGAGTGCCTCATGCTCATCTTCATAGGCCAGAAGATCCATCATGACCGGCGGTTTGGTTGAATGGGCCGGAAGGCGATCCTTGGTTTCTTTTATCAGGATTTCAAGCTCTTTTATTCGTTTGATGATATCATCCATTTTTTTCTCCATTATTTATTCAGGTTAAAAACAGAATACCAGAAAAAGTCAAGTGAATGATTGACCCAGATCAATAAAATAAAGGTGATTTGCCTTGCAAGCAGGCCATACAATCGTTATAAAATCCCATACAAAACCATCAGAACAGGGAGTTTTTATTGGAAAAATATCAGATTCAGCCCAGCCGGCTGGTACAAACCATTCCTGAAGACGTGCTTGATTTTACTGACACCGCTGACGTCCCGCTGCTTGATTCGATCGTGGGGCAGGACCGGGCCGTTGAAGCCATTGATTTTGGCTTGAACATGATCGGCTCTGAATACAATGTATTTGTCACCGGGCTGGACGGTACCGGCAGGTCATCTATTGTCAGGCAACTGCTTAAGATCCATGCCCGCGATAAAAATGTATCCCAGGACATTTGTCTGGTGAATAATTTTGATGATGAATATCGCCCCATGACCATGGAGATGCCGGCTGGAACAGCGGTGTATTTTTCCAGAAGCATGAGTCATTTTATTGAAGTGCTGAAAGTCCGGGCACCTGAACATTTTGAAACCGAGGCGTTCAGAGACGAGCAGGAGAAAATCACCAGAAATTATTCCCAGATGCAGCAGCAGCTGCTTGATGATGTCGCTGAAAAGGCGCAACAGGCCGGTCTGGCCCTTGTCCGAACGGAAGAAGGGTACCAGGTGGTTCCGGCAAAAAAAGGTCAGCCCCTGTCCCAGGCGGAATTTGACGCACTGACGGAAAAACGGAAGACGGCGCTGGAGACAGCGGTGCCAGAGATCGAGTCTGCATTGTCAGAGGCGCTTTTGAAGATCAACAAGGCTTTCGGTGAGATGAACGCGGCAGTCAAGGCGCTGGTGGCGGAAAAAACCGGGGTGCTGATCGCAGAACAGATTGATCCGATCCGTTATTATTTCAAGGAGTGCGAACCTGTTCAGGCATATCTCAGACAGGTGAGGGATGATATCATTGACAAGATGGTCCTGTTCCTGGAACGTGCCGCTGAGGCGGACACCCCGGACGGGGAGTTGCTGCAGATGGATGACATGTTTGCCAGGCGCTATCAGGTCAATGTGCTGGTAGACCGGCGAAACGAAAAAGGAGCGCCGGTGGTGTTCGAATCAAACCCAAGTTTTGAAAACCTGTTCGGCAGAATTGAAAAACAGCCGGTTATGGGAGGCTTTACCACGGACTTTACCATGGTTCAGGCAGGATCGCTGCTCAAAGCCAGCAACGGGTATCTTGTGATACCGGTTGAGCCGATATTGCGCAATGAACCATTGTGGGAAGCATTAAAGCGCACCCTTCAGGAATCAAAACTTCAGATCGAGGAGATGCCGGATATGGCCGGCGGCATGCCGTCCTTGAAGCCGGCACCCATTTCCCTGAATGTAAAGGTTATTCTGATCGGTGGGTATGAGCCTTTCCGGATACTGCAGAGCGTGGATTCAAAGTTTAACAAGATTTTCAAGGTCCGGGCTGATTTTGATTATGAAACCCGGCGCAGTGTGGACAATATCCGTGCCTATGCCCAATTCATTGCCAGGGTGTGCCAGACAGAGACGCTGCTGAACCTGACACCCGACGGAGTCTGGCAGATGATTGAGTATGGTTCACGGCTTACCGGAGACCGGGAAAAACTGTCTCTTCGCTTTGGTCTGGTCCGCGGACTGCTCAAGGAGGCGGATTTCTGGGCCAGAAAGGCCGGGGCCTTAAAAATTGATAAAGATGCTGTGAACACAGCTGTTTTCCGGCACCGGTTCCGCCATAATCTGTACGAAGAAAAGGTGATGGAACAGTTTGATGACGCATCTGTGCTTCTGGACGTTAATGGTGCGGTGGTGGGCCAGGTCAATGCACTGGCAGTTTATGATATGGGAGAGATATCCTTTGGCCGACCGGCCCGCATCACAGCGGAATCCTATATGGGAAATCCCGGCATTATCGATGTGGAGCATGAATCTGACCTGTCCGGACAGACCCATGACAAGGGGGTGATGATCATTTCCGGATACCTGGGCCGGATGTTTGCCAAACATTATCCGTTGAGTGTGAGCATCAGCATTACCTTTGAGCAGAGCTACGATGGTGTGGACGGTGACAGTGCTTCTTCCAGCGAACTGTACGCCGTGCTTTCCAGCCTTTCAGACATTCCCATCCGCCAGGAAATTGCCGTTACCGGTTCTGTGAACCAGAAGGGTGAAATTCAGGCCATTGGCGGGGTGAATGAAAAGGTCGAGGGGTTTTTTGATGTGTGTGAACGAAAGGGGCTGACCGGAAACCAGGGTGTCATGATTCCCGGTTCCAATGTCCGGAACCTTGTTCTGCGGGAGGATGTACTCCAGGCGGTCCAGAAGGGACAATTCCATCTGTACAGTGTCCGGACGATTGAAGAGGGCATTGAAGTGCTCACCGGTGTTCCTGCCGGTACCTGTGACAGCCGGAATCAATACCCTCCGGGCACCCTTTTTGGATCAGTCCAGAAAAAACTGGCATATTATCACAAATTGTCCATGCAGTTTAACAGCTGAAGAAAACCGCTTCTGCAGAACGGTGGCCGGTTTTCAGGAAACAGCGGCCAGAAAGGCTGCCAGAAGAAGGCTTCGATCTTTCAGGCTGCGGGTCTGGATATACTCGTCTTCACTGTGGTCTCTGGCCCCCACCGGCCCGAGCCCGTCAATGACCGGTATGTTTTCGTCGGCAATGAGGTTGGCGTCTGACACCCCCTGGCGCAGCTGTGCTGTAACCGTCATGCCAAGATGCTGTGCAATGGTGTCAAACTGGTTGAACAAACGCATGTTTTGGGATGTGGCAGGCATGGGCGGTCGTCTTGAAATAATCTCCATGGTTGAAACGGTTCCGGGAACCGTGGTGGATTCACAGCAGGACCGAATCCGG
>JAABSK010000218.1 GCA_011390435.1 Desulfobacteraceae bacterium
CCCCTGGCGATTTTCAGATCTTCCTTGAACTTTGCCCGGTCCGAGGGTTCCTGAACATAATCCAGGACAGTCCGTTCCAGGGCATTGAAAATATCCAGGGCAAACATGCACTGGCCCTCATTGGTTTCCGAGCTTTCCAGCAGGAGCTGGACTGCCCGGCCCAGATTCCGCTGCCCCATCCCCTTCTGACCAAACCGTTTGGTGATATCGGTATCCTGATTCAATGAATCGATCAGTTCGGCAAGGGTTTTAAGGCTTTTTTCTCCGGCGACCTCTCCTGCAGCCAGTTTCATGGTTTCCACAGGTGTTAATTTGTCTGAACGGGGCAGGCGGGTTAATACCACGCCCACAGATGCGGCATAGTTCAGATTGGGGTCCTGATGGAGGATCTTGGCATCGAGCGAGCGTTTTTTATTGGTTCCAATGGCGTATTCGGTAAGGGTCTGCTGAATTTTATAGTCGGTATTGTGCGCCACATAGCAGATTCTGCATCGGTCAACAATCGGCGCTTCTTCTCGTTCCGACAGGAAGGTGTCAAATTCCGAATTGTTGCTGGTGGCGATAATCAACGTGTCAATCGGCCACTTGAACCCGTCCAGCTCAATCATCCGGTTCTGGATCACCCCGAGATACACCTGGACCAGGTCTTTTTTGTTTTTATAGATTTCATCGCTGAAATGAATGCCGCCGCCGGCCACCCGGGCAAGGGCGCCCCGCCTGAGGTCAAACCGGTAGGGATTGTTTGAATCGGAAATATGCAGGAGACGCTGAATGGATTCTTCGCCCAGCAGATCCACGGCTGAAGAGGTGATCTTGTCTTTTGCCGGATATTTTCCAGTGATGGTTCCCAGACTTTCAATCAGGGGGACCGGTGTAATCTCGATAAAATCCAGCATCTTTTCAATGTCATTGTCCACATGTTCCCGAATCTGGTTTAAAATATAAGCAGAACAGGCACCCAACGGCCGGTAGGTATCATACAACCGGTCCACCTGTGCATCGGTAAACTTGAATTTTTTCGCCATAAATTCCCGGGAGGCGGCTTTGGTTTCACACAGGCTCATGGCCAGAATCATGGGGTCTTCATAGGTCTGGGATTCGATAAACTGAATCTTTCCGTAGCCGCCGATCTTGTCCAGGCCGACAAACCGGAAGGTATATTTTCTGTTCTGGGGAAGGGTTAGAAACTCCCGGTACCGATCGCACAGATACTCGACAAAAAAGGTTTTTCCGTTTCCAGGCTCCCCCACAAGGACAAAGGCCATCTCACGGGAAGATCCCCCTTCAGAGGCATCTTTTACAAACGAAACAAAGCTGTTGATCTCGTCATACATCCCCACCAGATGTTTTTTTCCCTGACTGAACAGGTCAAACTGGTACGTGGTTCTTCCTTTGACCGTGATTTTGCGGACGCCTGCGTCAAGGATCAGTCTGGACACACTTTGAAAAGCATCTTCAAAAACCCTTTTGCCTTTTTTAACTGCATCAACATGCGTGGTTAAAGACTTTGGATTTGATTTTCCGGCCATTTTCCCCTCCCCGGGCAGCAAGGCGGCGTATGCTGCCGTTTCAAAGTTGATTGGATTTTTCTTGATCGTTAAAATTCAATTTAGAGACTGTGCGCTGGATTTGTGCTATCTGAGGTTAAATATACCAACATCAAAAAACCGTGTCAAACGATTACTCATTTCAATTTTCTAGCTGAAAACGGTTCACGACAGGAAGAAGAAAAAAAACAACACTTTATTTATTTGTAAAAATTCAATAAAATCATCTGCAATGCCGATTCACAAGCAGGGATGAACATTTTCAACAGTAACGAGGGGATCATGACCCAGAAAAAAGTATTATCTGTTTTTGATCTTGCCCGGGAACTCCACTCAGGCAGGGCCACGATAAAATTTTTACTCAGACGATTCAAAAACCATCTGCCGCCATCAGAGTTCAGGGAAGGTCAGCCCTGCTATTCAAGCGATGTCATCCACCAGCTGATCTTCATCCAGGACCTGCTTGAAACCGGCATGCTGCCATCTGACATCGACAAGGAGCTTCAGACCGCTGGTGGAATGTCCGGGACCCGGACAGGCGACTCAGGCATCTTACCGGACACGGACAGTATACCAGCGCTGCAATCACTGGTTGCAGATATCAGCATGCAGCAGCAGCGGATTGCAGCTGCCCATGAAAAACAGGCACAGGCAGAAGAACGAAAGGCCGTTGCCGAAGAGAAAAAGGCTGACGCAATGAACCGCATTGCCGCAGCCCTCCAGAAAATGAGCCAGCTGAGAATCAGTGACCCTGAAGCCGGACAGATTGCCAGTGACGCTGCTGACGCTGTTGCAGAAGATGTCGGTGAAACAGCGCCTGCTGACCTGGATGACCTGTCTCTGCTGATCGATGTGCCGCAAGTGCCTGAAGAGACCCAGGCGCCTGAACCGGTCCAGACAGATCTGGATGATCTGTCTTTGCTCGTTGATGAGCCAGGCCCCTCCAAACCGGATCAGGATGAGCCGGATCTGGATGATTTGACCCTGCTCATTGATACACAGCAGGCCGCTGCCGGCACACCGGGATCTGATGAAACAGACCTGGATGACCTGACGTTGCTCATTGACGATACAGCCCCTCCCCAGGAGCCGGAATCAGGGTCTGATATCTTTGAGATTTCCATTGATGCGTCACCGGAAGACGGACTGGAAGCCTATAAAGCGGCTGTGATGAAAACCGTCATCGGGCTCAAGGAGAAAGGAATGTCTGTGGAACAAGCCACACAGGCCTTGAACCAGAACCGGATCAAAACCCTTTCAGGCAAGCCTGAGTGGGGCCAAAAAGCCATATCACAGATCTATACCTTGATTGATGCGGCCAGATAAAACGCCGGTGCTATCGGGCGCCGGCTGCTTTGGCAAACCTGAGATCCATAAATTTTTCCAGATCCACCAGGCTTGTCATGATCTTCATTTCATCCATCATGTATTTTTGGATCTGGTCCAGATCCTCCATGACCGGCAGAAGCTCTCCGGTTAAAATTCGATCCGGGGGATCGGTCAGAACCTTTCGGATCACCTCTTTGTCCTGTGACAAGAAGTCTCCACCGATCACCGAAGCGGGTTCAGGCTGGGCATCCACCGCCAGACCGGACCGGACAAGACTGCTGCAGATCTCCTGAATCGCCTCAGGATGCTTTTCAATTATGTCCATCCTGGCCACAAACACGCAGCAGGGATGATTGGGCCACAAATCTTTGGACAGGCAGAATTCTTCACCATGCCCTTTGGCAATCACCTGGGAACCAAACGGCTCTGCCACAATAAAACCGCCGATTTCACCCTCTTCATCATATTCAAGGGCTTCGGGCATCTGAAAAGGGGCAACCACTTCCAGCGTCACATCAATGCCCTTGTCTGTTGACCTGCCCGGTTTTAACCCTTTTTCTGATAAAAGCTTGTAAAACAGCATATTGTGAACAGACAGCTGATACGGAATCAATACGGTTTTTCCGGCAAAATCCTCTATTTTTTCGATATGGGCATTCTTGCTTTTGACAAGAATGCTGCCGGATTTATGGGTCAGCAACAGAAGTCTGAGATCGACACCGGATTTATAAAGGTCCATTGCTGTCGGTGCCAGAATAAATGCCCCATCAAGCGATTTTACGGCAAGCGCGTCAGCAACCTCGTTCCACCCATTTTTCACGACAGGTTTGAGTGTGCAGTGTTCAAAGGTTTCCATGCCTTTTTTCAGTTTCAGATCTGTGACACCCAGAATGAGATGGTCTGTGATTTTAAGATATCCGATCTTGATTTCAGGTTTTTCCGCCATGATGATCTCCTCCAGGTTATGTACGTGGATAAGTGGACGCTCAATATTAAGCTGAACTCTTTTTCAAAGTCAATACCAAATTACCAGCCGGTCTGCCGGGCATTTCGATGGATCAGCCACTGTCCCAGCTCAAGATCTTCAGGAGTGGTCAGCTTGATATTATATTTTGATCCGTGAACCACGGTCACCGCCTGTCCATAGTGCTCGACCAGCGAGGCATCGTCCGTACCGTAAAACGATGTTTTCCAGGCATGCGCAAACGCCTTCCAGATCAGATCAAAGGCAAAGACCTGGGGTGTCTGAACGCTGTACAACCGCTGCCGGGGGATGGTTTTTTCAACCCTGAGCGATACATCCACCTGTTTCAGGGTGTCGGTGACCGCAAGCGCCGGAACACAGGCACCATCCGCTGCTGCTGCAGTGATACAGGCGTTGATCAAGGATGCATCCACAAACGGCCGAACCCCGTCATGGATCAGGACAAGGGTCTGATCCGGAGCGTCTGAAAGCGCTGCCACTTTTTCCAGTCCTTTGAAAACCGAATCCTGGCGTTCACACCCGCCATCCACCAGATGAATCGTTTTTCTGAACCCATATGGTGCAACAATCTGCTCTTCACAATATGCCCGGTCCTCTCCGGAAATGACCAGCACCACCTCATTGACAACGGCACACGCATCAACCGCCATGAGCGTGCGCGCCAGCACCGGAATCCCATCCAGGCACAGGTATTGTTTTTTCGTTTTTGACTTCATTCTGCGCCCGCTGCCGGCAGCAACAATGATCATATAATGTCGGTTAAACGGCATGTTAACTTAAATAGGACAATTGTCGTGGCAAGGGAATGCCTTTGCCCATGTGATCTTCTCCGTAATTCACACCGGCAAGGACTTTCAGGTCCTCCAGGGCGCGGATATCGCCTCGAAATTCCACGGCTTCCACTTCCTCTTTTTTAATTTTTCCACCGGCCCATTGAATATCCAGCACACTGGAGGCATCAAACACGTCGTTGTTAACGATCATTTTCACTTCTCCACCATAGTGCTGCACAATTTTGGCCACCAGGAGGCTGGGACGGGAATGAAAGCCCCTGTCCTTTGGAATACCGACCGTCAGGGTACCGATTTCCATGTTTTCATTCAAAATGATCGA
>JAABSK010000219.1 GCA_011390435.1 Desulfobacteraceae bacterium
CTGCGCATCACTTCCCGGGTTTTGGGCGAATTATAATCCAGGTCGATCTGCTCGTAATCAAACGTACACCAGATCTTTTCCCTGGATCCGTCACGGCGCTCCAGCACCTGATACGGGGGACGGGGCTTACGGGTGTAGACCTTTTCCAGATCTTTATCTGAAATGGCACCGTCAGGTGATAACTTGTCAAAACTGAGAAACATATCTGCATATTCGCTGTTGCTGCCTTTTTCAAGGTAATCCTGGAAAAACACCGACTGCCGCGAAATATGGTTGACCATAAAATCAATGACCAGATCAAAATCCTTACCGATCTTTTCAACATCATCCCAGGTCCCAAACTCCGGATCTACCTCATCGTAGGTCAGGGGGGCAAACCCTCTGTCTGAAGAAGAAGGATAAAACGGAAGCAGATGAACGCCCCCGACGGCCCTTAAAAAATACTTGCGCAAAACATAGTGCAGTTCTGAAAGGTTGGCACCCAGACTGTCGGGATACACGATCAACTGGATTTTATTTTTCAGTGCCATGAGCGCCTCCTTTCCCGGAATTGAGAAGATACCGGTAATGGTCCATCCCCTCCAGAATACCGCCGGCAAATGATGCTTTGGCAAAATAGACATTCTTGCTGGTTTTCATCCCTTCAAGTTCAGAGCTGTAATTGCCCACCACCACGCCCAATGGTTCGCCTTTGAGCATTTCAGCATCATTCCCGGAATCGCCACAGACCAGAATGTTTTTGAGCGGAATGCCCCATTTGTAGCTCAGATACCGGATGGCTTTGCCTTTGGATGCCCGGTAAGGAAGAATATCCAGGTGCCTGTTCTGAGAATAGATCAAGGTATACCTGAACCGGTTTTTGGTCAGCACATGATGGATCTTGTTCAGCCGGTCTTTTCCCGGCTCCATGAAATAACTGATTTTATAAGGTCCCTGTACGGTGTCTTCCTGGGGACGGATAAAATCAATGGCTTCCAGACGGGTTTGAACCAAATCCGGATTCCAGTTCTTTGAAATGTGAGTTTCCCATCCCTGATCATGGTGGAGTCCTTCCCCGTAGCTGATCCTGCTTCCCACATCCGAAACAATCACATCCGGCACTCGGATTCCATGATCGTTGAGGATCTGTACAGCAGACTCCAGCGTCCGCCCGGTGGCAACGCCAAACCCCACGTGCCCGGAATGGGCCTTTAACCGGCTCATCAACTGTTCGATCGCTTCTGAATTTCCCCCCAGAAGGGTGTTGTCAATATCTGAAATCACCATGTGGGTCATCTGGGTCAGGCGTTTACCAATAGTACGCCGTGCATCCTGTTCTTCATCGCTTTCCATGGATTTCACCCGGCACAACGGTGCAATTTTCGTACAATAGGTTGCGGCATGGCTTTCCCATGCATAATGTTTCCGGGTATTTAAGATACCGTTTTTGGAAAATCGGTTCCATATTTCCGGTTGAACCAGAATGTCTTTTATGGCAGATGCAATGGCCTTGCTGTCTGTGGGATCCACCAGCGCACCCGACTCACAGTTACGGATAATATCCTGGGGGCCGCCGTCATTGGTGGCCACAATCGGCAGGCCGCAGGCCAGGGCTTCCAGAAGGGTCAGGCCGAACGGCTCGGTCAGGGCAGGATTGACAAACACTCCTCTGGTTTTTGCTGCAATCCGGTACAGTTCCGGCACCTCGTGCTCAAAATCATGATGCTTGGGAATGGCCATTTTCCCGTAAAGGTTGTATTTATCCATCAGCAGGAGCATCTGTGTGAGAACATCCCGCTCGCTTTCCTCTTTTTGTGAAATATCCTTGCGGATTCCGGCAAAAATCGCCAGGTTGGCCATGGCCTGCAGTTCAGGATCTTCACCATAGGCCTTGATCAGACCCTGGATATTCTTCCGCTTGTCCGGGCGGCACAATGACAGGATGATGGGCCGCTCCATATTCTGAAAAAATATTTCCAGCTCCCGGAGAACAGATGCCCTTGCAAACAAGGCCTCTTCTTTTTCTTCCACCGTGGGGTATTCATCTCGATAATACGGATAAAACCGCTCCAGGCCGATACCCGGCGGAATGACCTCATAAACCGGCAGTGTCCGGTTCCGGTAAAGGCCGTACTGGCCTTCGATTTCCTGACGGGTGCTGGTGACCACCATGTCTGCGAACTTCAGGATGCGCTCTTCCATATCAATCCGGTAATCGATCTTCAGGCGGGTGTTCATTTCCTTGAGGCCCACCCCTTCTTCAAGAAGCCGGGCTTTTTTCGAGCGGCCCAGGGAATGACCGGTATACACCATCGGAACACCGAAAAAGGCAGCCAGCTCTGTTGCAACATACCCGGCATCCGGGTAGTGACCATGAAAGATATCCGGAACAGCGGATTCCTGGCGGATAAATTTTATAGTCTTGTCCACAAATTCGTCCAGGTGGGGCCAGAGCAGCTCTTTGCGGATATATTGCTTGCCTCCACACTGAATCCGCACAATCCTGAATTTGTCATTCACCGGTTCAATCGGCTGGCTGTAATCATCGGAAAAGGACTTGTCGCTGATCAGGCGGGTGAACAGATCTACTTTTTCCACCATCTCGTTTTGAGAAAGGGTTTTGCACAATTCCACCACATACTTGATCTGTCCGCCGGTGTCAGCGTCATACCCAAGTTCCATATTTTCCGCACGGACCAGTCCGTGAACGCTGAACATCTGTATATACATTTTTTTTTGCCCGCTCATTTTTTCTCCATCTCCTGTCGGATCTTCCGATACAGGCGCTCATCTTCAGGTATGGCACCGGTCAGGGTGCAGATCTGACCTGAAAAATCAGCTGCCAGTGCCATTGTTTTTCCCATGGGCAGTTTGCTCAGAAAACCCGCTGCAAAAACAGCGGCATAGGCATCTCCTGCACCCACGGTGTCCACAATGGGATCAACCGGTGTGGCCCTGCAATCAACTGTCTGCTCCGGTAAAAACACCCTGCTGCCTTTTTCTCCCAGTGTCAGCAGAACCAATTCAATACCATGAGCCCCCATGAACTGCCGGATACTGTTTTCAAGACCGTGTTCCGCAGGCAGATCTCCCAGGACTTCCACAGCCTCCTCCTGGCTGAGCTTGAGAAGATTCACCCGGGGCAGCCAGGTCATGATCGTCTCGATATGATAAAACCCGGGCCGAAGGTTGATATCGCAGAACAACCGGGTCTGATCTGATCTTTGTTCCATAATCCGGTCTGCCAGATGCCGGCCGTGTGCATTGTACTGCAGCAGACTGCCCAGATAGATCAAATCGCAGCCAGATGCCAGTGCCTGCGACATCCGCTGATCAAATACTATCCGGCTCCAGGCAGTATCCGGCAGGATGGAAAAAGAATGCCCTTCCGGAGTCTTGTTGACCTGGACCGTACCCGTCGGGTATTCCGGATCCACCTGGATATCATTGGTATCAAAGCCGTGCGTCTGCAAAAACTCCAGAACCTGGCTGCCAAGGTCATCCTGGCCGATTCTGGAAAAAAACCGAACGGGAAATCCCAGTTTTTTCAGGTGGAATGCAAAATTAAACGGGGCGCCCCCCATCTGTTTACTTTCAGGAAAAAGATCAAATAATATTTCGCCAACAATCAGAATCATACACCAGACACCACTATTCATTTTTTTAAAAGAAACGGAACACACCGCATTGCTGCTGAATTTTATGTCCTGACTATAGACCAGCAGATGCTGTCAAGTCAAGGGCATGGCAAGGATGGAAATATCGATCATCTTATAGATAAATTGTTTCAGGCGGGAGGGGATGGCCGACTGGGACAGTTAAATTCCCGAATATAATTTCTCTTTTCAGCAGCTTGATTTTTCTTGTCTTAAACTCGTCTCCCTGATACACAATCTCATCTGTGGTTTAAAAAGTTTCCGACACAGCAAAATTTGGCAGTAATTTTATGAACAATCTCATATATGCAAACGTGCGTATGTCTATCGCGAGTACATTTCAATCTGTTGACCAGAAACCAGGTATAATCACCATAGTAATGTCAGCAGGGATCACGGATGCCAAAAAAGTCACAACACTTAACATCGTTCCTAATCCTGAGCGGTCCCAGCCCATTGTTTTTGCAGCAGATGATGTGAAAGAGGGCATCTATTCTCTCATCAAAATGCCTGAACCTGATATGCTTTATATAAATTCTATTAATGGATTATTGACATGATGAAAATTTCTCTATCGGCAAATACCAGCTGATCAGAATTACCAAAATTTAAAGCATAATGAATGCTTCCCCTTTTGCAAAAGCTGCAAACGAGGAAGGCTTTTATCCTATAGACAAAACAAAGTCTTAAAAAAGAGGGGTATGACATGAAAGTCGATCTAAAATCCATTTTGACACTTCTGTTCACTCTGGTTCTGTTGCTTTGCGTGGTGGCCTGTCCTTCATCAATCCTTTGGGCGGCAGACAGTGAAACACCGGAAGAGGTCAAAATCAACTGGCAGATCAAGGCCAATGCCAATCGGTCCTGGTCGAGCGAAAACGCCCGTGACGACGGAACGGTTTATGCCCGCTATAACGGCAACGATACCTTTACATTGAATCTGAGTGGTACCGCCACTTTGACCAAAACCGGAACATCCTATGAAGGCTACCCTTATTATCAACCGACCACGGACAACGAATATGGCAGAAGCTGCAGCGGGGACGGAACCTATAATACCTGGTATCTGAATGAACTTCAAACATGGACCCCGGAAGGAGGTTATGTAACCAAAGATTTTGAGAGCACGACAGTAGAAACCTGGTCTTATCGCTGGCCCGGAGAGGAGCATGAAGGGGCTGGGGACAACCCGGTTGGTTGGCTGGTTATCCTTCCTCCGGAATCAGAGAACGCCCCACCCCGTTACCGGATATCCTTAGAACCCTTCTTTTTTATCACACACGATACTGCGGATGAGTATTTTGAGACCACCG
>JAABSK010000220.1 GCA_011390435.1 Desulfobacteraceae bacterium
ATCATATTTCTTCCCTTTTTTTCCTGCATTGGGGCTGGCAACCACTGCCATGTCCAGCAGTCGCCAGACCAGGGTCAGTTCACCAAATGCTACCAGTGCCGGGTAGGTATACGATGCCCACTGCAGCGGGTCTGATTTCATGCGCTGCTGCATCTGGGTGGCCATCTCCCAGAGTTTTTCTGCTGCCTGGCCAAGGGACTGTACCCAGGTTCCCAGTTCAGGATGATGCTGATGATCCCGGCAAAACCCATCCACTTTGGCCTGGTAGGCCAGGAAAGGGGCGCCGTTTTTCATGGTCATTTTCCGGCCCAGAAGATCAGCGGCCTGAATCCCGTTGGTACCTTCATACAGCGACATGATCTTGGAATCCCTCAGGTATTGTTCCAAGGGGAAATCCTTGCAAAAGCCATATCCGCCCAGGCACTGGATAGCGGTTTCACATACCCTGAACCCCAGATCCGAACAATAGGCCTTGATAATCGGCGTCATAAAATCGATCAGATCTGCATGCAGGGTTTTTTCCGCGCCATCCGGCAGTTCCAGGGCCAGGTCTGACCAGAAAGCCCCGCTGTATATCATCGACCGCATCCCGTCCACAGCCGCTTTCATCCACAGCAGCTTGCGCCTGACGTCCGGATGATCAATGATCGGCACACTGCCCTCTTTCCGCCGGGCAATGTCCCGGCCCTGAATGCGCTCTTTGGTATATTCAAGGGCATTGCGATACGCGGTGCTGGCAAGGGTCATGCCGCTGACTCCGGTATTGATCCGGGCAGCATTCATCATCTGGAACATATGGGCCAGCCCCATGTTCTCCTGGCCGCACAGGTATCCGATACACGCGTTGTTATTGCCGAAATTCAGCACTGCTGTGGGAGATGCGTGCAACCCCAGTTTTTTTTCAATGGATGAGCAGTACACATCGTTGAATTCACCCACTGTGCCGTCCGGATTCACCCGCATTTTGGGAACCACAAACAAAGAGATCCCCTTGATTCCTTCAGGTGCGCCGTCAATTCTGGCCAGCACCAGATGAATGATATTATCGGTCAGGTCATGGTTCCCCCAGGAGATAAACACCTTGGTACCGACAATTTTAAAATGGTCCCCTTCCCGAAAGGCTGTGGTGGTGATATCTGCCAGGTTTGATCCGCAGTCTGCCTCTGTCAGGCACATGGTACCGGCCCAGATGCCGGTGTACATTTTTTCAAGATAGATTTTTTTGAGTTCCTCCGTGCCGAAACTTTCAATGAGATGGCCTGCCCCGTGGGTCAGGCTCGGGGCCATGTTAAATGACTGGCAGGCCCCATACATCACATCATTGATCACAATACGAGACATATGGGGAAAGCCCTGGCCACCATAAGTTTCGCCCCGGGCCGCAGCGGTCCAGCCATCCTGGCCATACTGCCGGAAGGCCGTCTTGAATTCCGGCGGGCAGATCACATCGCCGTTATCCCATTTGACGCCTTGCTTTTCGCCGATTTCGTTCAACGGGTCCACAACACCTTTGGCAAAATTCAGGGCTTCGGTGATCAGCAGATCCAGTGTTTTTTCGTTCAGATCCCTGTAACGATCCAGTCCGCAGAGGCTGCCATAGTTGAGCTGCTCTTTTAAAATAAAAAAGATATCTTTCTGGTTGATCTTAAAATGTCCCATGTTGAAATATCACTCCTTTCTATGGATTTAAAATGAATTTAAAGCCCCCTGCCCCTGATCAGTTCTGCAGCAATGGTATCCTTTTGTGTACCTTTGGCGCCCTCAAAAATATCAGCCATTTTTGCATCGCGATAAAAGCGCTCCACTTCATATTCCTGGATATAACCGTATCCGCCAAACATCTGAATGGCTTCATCACACACCTCGAATGCCGCTCTCGTGGCAAAAAGTTTGGCCATGGCAGCAGGTCTGTTTCCGGAATTCTTCACATGTTCAAGCTGCCATGCTGCCTGGTAGGTCAGCAGCCGGGCCGCTTCAATTTTGGTGGCCATTTCCGCCAGTTTGTGGCGGGTGATCTGAAAATCGACGATTTTCTGCTTAAACTGTTCGCGCTGTTTGACATGGGCCAGGGCACGGTCAAAAGCCCCTTCTGCAATACCAACGGCCTGGGCAGCAGCCTGGACACGGCTTTCATTGAAAAAGGTCTGAAGATGCGCCAGTCCCTTTCCCTTCTGTCCCACCAGATTGTCCTGAGGCACACGAACCTGATCAAACCGGACCTGTCCCATATGCATCAGGCGGCGCCCGAGTTTTGAACCAGCAGGCTGCACCAGAATGCCGGTCCGATCCGCTTCCACCAGAAGGATGCTGAAAGCCTTTTCAGGGGATGGTTCTTCTGAATCTGTCCGGCACAGCACCAGATAGAAACCAGCCAGAGGGCCGGCATTGATCACAAAGGATTTGGTGCCGCTGATCACATATTCTTTGTTTTCCAGTACAGCAGCCGTTTCAGAACGGTCCACGTCGTTCCCCAGCCCAGGCTCTGTGGCGGCCAGGCAGGAAAGCATCTGCCCTTCGGCAACAGGGGGCAGCCATTTTTGCTGCTGCCCGGCAGTGCCGTAATGCAGTATCAGTTCCGCACCATACCCGGCCATTGCCAGGCAGGTACCCACAGACGCGTCCCCCCGGGCGAGGTTCTGGATCACCAGAACATTTTCAAAGATTCCCAGCCCCTGGCCTGAGCACACTTCAGGGTAATGCATGCCGATCAATCCGATATCACTGGCTTTTTTCCAGATCTGTTCAGGAAAAGCATTGTGCTCAACCATCGCTTCCATCACCTCTTTTTTAAACTCGCCTTTGACAAAATCAGTGACAGCTTTTTGAATCTGTTTGTGTGTTTTATCTAATTGTAAAAAAGTCACAACCTGTCTCCTAATGCGTTTTCTTTGATCTCCACCCTTTATCGTTTCAACAGATCCCGGGAGATGATGGTTCGCTGAATCTCACTGGTTCCCTCGTAGATCCGGTAAAGGCGGACATCCCTTAAGAAGATCTCGACCTGGTTTTCGGTCAGGCAGCCGTCTTCTTCAAGCATGTCCATGGCGCTGTCCGCAGCTTTACTGGCCATCTCCGTACAGAAAACCTTGACCATGGATGCCTTGTCTGTCACGTTTTCACCCTTGTCTTTCAGTTGGGCCGTGTGGTAGAGCATGCTGCGGGCAGCATAAATCTGAGTGGCCATGTCTGCCAGGGCAAACTGGTCGGCCTGCATCAAAGCGTTTGGTTTGCCCGCGGCCTGTTTTTTTCGAACATGATCAATACAGATCTCCAGAATTTTTTCAGCCGCACCCAGTGCACATGCGCCAATGGTCAATCGTCCCTTGTCCAGGACGCGCATGGCGGTTTTAAAACCCTGCCCCACCATGTCCATACCACCGATCACATTTTCTTTGGGTACTTCACAGTCTTTGAATACCAGTTCGTTGGTCACAGACCCTTTAAATCCCATTTTCAGGTCGGCTGGCCCCACGGTAAAACCGGGCATTCCCTTTTCCACCACAAAGGCAGTGACCCCGCCCCTGGTCCCTTTTGTTTCATCGGTTACCGCCACTGTGGTAAACACGTGGGCATATTCTGCATTGGTGATAAAAATCTTGCTGCCGTTGAGCACCCAATGATCGCCTTTGAGTTCCGCTGCCGTGGTGATACTTCCGGCATCTGAACCGGCATTGGGTTCGGTCAGGGCAAAAGCAGCGGTCCATTCCCCTGTGGCAATGCGGGAAAGATAGTATTTTTTCTGATCTTCAGTGCCGTCATATAAAATTCCCATGGAGCCGATGCCATTGGATGTCCCGATCCGTGACCGGAAGCAGGCATTGGTTCTGGTGATCTCTTCCATCAGCAGCACTTCTTCCAGGGTGGACAGCCCGAGCCCCCCGTAACTTTTGGGAATGGGCATGCCGAACAGGCCAAGCCCCCTGAGCTGATCCACCACTTCCTCCGGGATATGATTGGCGTCTTCCACCTCAAGAAAAATGGGATCAAGTGTGTGCTGAACCAGGTCTCGAAGCCTGGAATGCAGCATTTTGAATTCATCTGATACATGTATATCCATTGGGATTTCCTCACATTACTATTTTTCGCTGTGCAAAATCAAATTTTGCATAATTCACAATATCGATACCGCACCTGCTTGTCAACCTCTTTTTATTGCAAAAAAACCACGTCAAATCAGCTGGCAGGACCTGCCACCACAACAGATGTCACCCCTTCCTGCCGCAGGATGATAATGGCACCGGCAACCACCAGCAACACTCCGAAACAGGTCCAGATCACCGGCAGCTGGTCCCAGAACAGCCAGCCCCAGAAACCGGCAAAAACCACACCGAAAAAATTGATCGGCGAAATCACACTGGGCTTTGCATAACGAAACGACATGGTGTAACAGATCATGGCAAGATGGAGGCTGAACCCGGCACCTGCCAGGATGGCCCACGCCTGCCAGGGCGCATCGTGGAAATAAAAAAGCGCAGGGGGCAGGCTGCTGATGGTGGCAATGGCATAATAATAAAACACCACCGCAGCATTGGATTCAGTGTGTACCAGCAGCCGGGTTGCCACCATGGAAATGCCCACCATGACGGCAGAGGCAAAAGCCAGAAGGTGCCACAGGCTGATATTGGACGGCGTGGGCCGTAAAATCAGCAGCACACCGGCAAACCCGATGGTCAGGGGCAGCCATCGACGGCGGGGAATTTTAATGCCCAGCCAGACATATACGATAATGGGGACGCACAATGGAGACGCACTCCTGAGCAGGGTGGCTTCTACCAGTTGAATATGGGTCAGGGACAGGTAAAAAGTGTACAGGGCACCGATACCGCTGAACCCCCGCATCAGGTGAAGTCCCCAGCGCCGGGTGGCAAACCCTGCCCGTCCCTTGTGAATCAGGACAGGTCCGGCCAGGAGCAGACAGG
>JAABSK010000221.1 GCA_011390435.1 Desulfobacteraceae bacterium
TTGAGTCCATGTCCGGATTTACCACCACAGGCTCTTCCATCCTCACAAATATTGAAACCCTTCCCAACAGCCTTCTGTTCTGGCGCAGCCTGATTCAATGGCTGGGCGGCATGGGAATTATCGTCTTGTCCCTTGCCATCCTCCCATTTTTAGGCGTGGGAGGGATCCAACTGTACAAGGCAGAAGTGCCAAGCCCTGTTCCAGATAAAATTGCACCCCGCCTGAGTGATTCTGCCAAGATTTTATGGCTGGTCTATGCCGGATTGACCCTGCTTGAAATCATCTGCTTTCTCATCGGCGGCATGCCGGGCTTCGATGCGGTATGCCACGCACTGACCACCCTTCCCACCGGGGGGTTTTCACCCAAGAATGCATCGATTGCCTTTTATGACAACGCCTATTTTGATTCTGTCATCGTGGTGTTCATGTTCCTGGCCGGCATCAATTTCACGCTTCACTTTCAGATGCTCAGGGGCAAACCCTTGGCGCTATGGAAAGATACAGAATCCAGGTTTTTCATTGGTCTGGTTGCACTGATGATCATCGTGGTGACCTGGAACGTTTATGGAACTGTGTATCATTCGATTTCAGAAGCTTTCCGCTTTGCCAGTTTCCAGGTGGTTTCCATTATTACCACCACTGGATATGCCACTGCGGACTATGAACTGTTTCCAGGCCTGAGCCAGGCAATTTTATTTATCTGTATGTTCATCGGTGCCAGCGCCGGATCAACCGGCGGCGGCATGAAATGTTCCCGGCTCATCATCTGTTTTAAATACTGCTACAGAGAATTGTTTAAAATCATCCATCCGCGGAGTATCAACCAGGTAAAAATCAACCAGATGGTTGTGCCCAATGATATATTAAGAAGCATCATGGCATTTCTGGCATTGTACGTCGGACTGTTTATTGTCAATTCACTTCTTCTGGCGTCCATGGGGGTCGATATGGTGACATCGTTTGGTGCTGTTGCTGCCTGTATCGGCAATATCGGCCCTGGATTCGGGACGGTCGGGCCGGCTGAAAATTTTTCCCACCTGCCTGCCATGGGCAAATGGCTGCTGGCCTGGTGTATGCTCCTGGGACGTCTGGAAATCTATACAGTGATTATCCTTCTGGTTCCGGAATTCTGGAAAAAGTAATCCCCCGCACTTACGAATATAATTTTTCGATTTCAGTATGGGTGGAAAGTGTTTGTAAAAACTGCCGGGTATGCATCTCTGTTCTTCCGCGAAACAATTCAGCCACTTTTTTCATAAGCGTAAATCCGATATCAAAATGGGATTCGAACAATTCACGCATCTGCTGCCCGGAGATCGTGATGAGGGTGCTTTTTTCTGCACAGATCGCGGTAAATGTGGGAGATGCTTCGCCCATCAGTGCCGAAAGTCCAAAAGTCCTTCCCGGTGAAACCGCATCCAGTGTCAGCAGTTTCCCGGAAGATGACCTGCTGTTCAAAAATATCAGACCTGAAACCAGCATATATACCAGAAATTGATCCTGATTCTGCCGAAAGAGGATGGTTTCTTCATCAAAGGTTTCCAGCTGTGCAATCTGCCCGATTTTTTCAAGGAATGAATCAGGGACGTCTTGTAAAAGACCGATTTCTTTTAATCTGTTTTTTTCCACCATTTTACTGCCTCGCTTCACCGTTTTTCAACTTGGTTTAGATGGTAAGGGTAAGGGTTTCCATGTCCTTGATATGGTCTTTTAAATCCGGTTTTTTCCCCAGTGTTTTCATGATCATCTGCGCCCGGCTGTCCATATTTCGCTTGTACTGTTTTGAAATCCCAAACATGATTCGATATCCCAGTTCAGCGCTCTGGGTGAACAGACGTTCAATGCTTGCGGCCGACAGGGTAATGATTTCGCAAGGTTCCTGACAGACAGCGGTGTAAAAGGATGCGTTCCCCGGAAAAAAAACAGCTGTGCCAAAAAAAGAACCTGACTGAATAAAATCTAAAATCACATCAATCTTAGGGCTCAGATTTCGTTTTTTCGCCACCTGGCCCATGATCAGCATATAAAATTGATCCACTGGCCGGTCGACTGAGATCAGCTGGGTATCTGCCCCAAATATGCTGACCTGTGCTTCTCTGGCAAGAATATCCAGTAAATGTTCTGGAAACTCTTTCAGCAGGGAAATCCGTTTTAAATCTTCAACTTTTACCATTCAGTAACCTCGTGATCAGATAAGGATATACAAAAATATAATAAAGGAAATGGCTGCAGCAGCGCCCACACCCGCCGGCAGCGTGCTGTCGATGATATCGTTGTATAACTGATGTTTTTTAATCTCCAGATGCTTGTCCCGTATCCCGATCAGCAGCCAGATGTTGACCATGACAAACAGGGCAATGTGGGCGACGAACCGATGAAAAAATGCACTCACCCCTTTAACACATCCCATTAAAACGCGCTCACTGACCCGGTTGATGGCATTTAAGCCTTTGTCAAGCACACCATAGGCCAGTCTGCCCAAACGACGGTAAGTCCAGTCGGCATCCAGATTTCTGCTCCTGACTTCCGGCACATAATATCCAGATAAAATCAACAGGGTAAAGGCAAGGGCCCCGAACAGCAGCAGCTGCAGCTGACCCACAACATGTGCTCCAGTATATGGCACATAATGCACTGGAAACGGCAGCAGATTGTACAGCGGCTGATAATACACCCCAAGGCCCACACACAGGAATGCTGCAATCCCCATTGCAAACAGCATGTTCAATGGCGGCTCTTTGGCCCGGATTCCGGAATCATGGCCAAAGAAGGTAAAAAACGGCACCTTGATGCCGGCATGATCAACAACCCCTGTGGAAGCAAATTGAAGCACCAGCCAGATCAGAAAAATCTGTTCATGGGCAGAGGCGCTGATGATCATGGATTTGGATACAAATCCGGAAAACAGTGGAAAAGCGGAAATGGATGCCGCGCCAATCATACAGAACAGACAGGTGATCGGCATGGTCTTGTATAGCCCACCGATTTCCGTACATTTTATTTTTCCGGTCATCTGCAGCACCGATCCGGCTGCCATGAACAAAAGGGCTTTATAGATGATATGACAGAAGGCATGGGCAACAGCACCGTTGAGCGCCAGATCTGTACCAATGCCAATGCCCACCAGCATGAACCCCACCTGGTTCATCAAACTGTATGACAATACCCGGCGGATATCATTTTCCAGAACCGCATAAAAAATCGGCAGAGAAACCATCAACCCGCCGATGATGATCAGAATATCTGCACCGGGAAAGGTCCGGATCAGCAGATAAACAGCAGACTTTGTGGTAAATGCACTCAAAAATACGGTGCTGGTGGGTGTTCCCATGGGGTAGGCATCCGGCAGCCATGCATGAAGGGGAATGGCCGCAGCATTCAGGGCAATACCGATAAAGATCAGATAGGATTCAATGCCGGTCAAACCAATATAATCAAATGCCAGGGTTCCGTTTTTCTGGGCATACAGTACAATGCCTGCCAGAAGAAACAGCCCGCCGATCAAATGCACCAGGATATAGCGGAAACCCGCTTCTTTCGAGGCTTTTGTTCTGGAGGCAATAATCAGGAAAGTCGAACTGACTGCCATCACTTCCCAGAACAGGTACAGACTCAGGAAATCTCCTGCCAGAACAACACCCAGGGTGGACCCGGCGTAGATCAACCCCGATACATGCTGGAGGTTGTCTTTTACCTGCAAAGCAAACAACACACCAAGAAAGGCCATGATCGTGAACACATAGGAAAAAATGATGCTGAGCTTGTCGATACGGCCGAAAATCAATTCATATCCCCAGAAATCAACCACCCAGATCGTGGAGGGAGAAAGATTTAAAAGGGTTATAAAACAGATCACCGGCAGACCCAGCATAAAAGCGGCTTTGAGTTTGCCATTTAAAAACGGGATCAGCATGGCCCCCAGTATCAGCACAAATGCAGGGGGTAACAGGTTAGTTATCATAATAATCCTCTTTGCGCATGATCAGTTTTCTCAGTAGTTTGGCTACAAAAATCAGTCCAACATAGGAGATAAAGCCATATACCGCATAAAAGCCGTAAAAATGCTCGACTGAAAAGGTTCCGTGCATATCCACAAAGGCTTCGGCAATCAGCACCAGCACCAATGCGATAAAAAAAACCATGCGCAGTCTCTTTACATTTTGAGGATTATCAAACAGGGTCAGTTCTTTTTTCATTCTCGTCTGTCAACTCCTTTTATAACCGGCTTGCATCATCTGGAAAAATCAACCCAATGCGTGCCAGAAAATATAGATAAAATACAAGACTGCCATACAGATGATAATATGAAAAGCAGTCCTGAATCCGGGAATTTCAGCATGATCCAGAATCTCGAATTCTTCTCCATTGAATTTTTTCTTTTTTAATCCCATAATCGTATGTCCCTTGTATTTAAAGCCCTAAACCCAAACGGATCAACCGAACAAAAACGGTTGGATAGAAAAACAAAGCAATTGAAATCAAAGCAGTGGTCACCAGCGGAATGACACAGCACAGATTGGCCTCGCGTATCTGGACCGGTTTCATCTCATCATTTTCAGTACTTTTTCCAAAGAATCCATTGTATACAATGGGCAGAAAATAAAAAGCATTCAAAAATGAAGACAGCAGTAAAACCAGCATAAAAAGGGTCTGATCCGCCTCCAGAGTGCCGACAATCAGATTCCATTTGCTGTAAAATCCGCCAGTGGGCGGCAGGCCGATCACGCCGAGGGAACCGATGAAAAATGCAGCAAAGGTAAACGGCATTTTTCTGCCCAGACCGTTCATCTGGCTGATATATTTTTTGCCGGTGGCCACAAAAATGGCACCGGCACAAAAAAAGAGGGTGATCTTTCCAAAGGCATGCATGGCAATATGAATGATGCCACCCAGCATTCCCT
>JAABSK010000222.1 GCA_011390435.1 Desulfobacteraceae bacterium
ATGCCGCTTTTCTGGTTGTTTTTGACTGAAAGAGAAGAAGATTAACCAGATGCCGGTAGCGCACAAAAATTATTCAAAAGATGGAGGCACATATAAATGCATGAATTTCTAACAGGCATCTTTTTCTGGTTCGCCATCAGTGTCTGTCTTGTGGGAATGGCGGTTCGATTTGTTCTGTATTTCCGCGGACTGAACTGGCAGCTGGACCGGGTGGCGTATAAGGCGCACCCAAAGGCTGGAATGAAAGGAGCTTTCCGCTCGATTTATAAATGGCTGATCCCTTACGGAACCTATGGATGGCGGACACAACCGTTTATGGCGGCAGTGTTTTTCGGATTTCATATCGGAGCGGTTCTGGTCCCTGTGTTTTTATCTGCTCACAATATCTTTCTCAAAAGCAAGGTGGGATTTTCCCTGTTCACCCTGAGTGCAGGAGTGGCGGATTTTCTGACCTGGCTGGCAGTGGGCTGCGCCATTCTTTTGATCATCAGGCGCATTGTACTGCCCGAGGTTCGGATCATGACCACCCTGTATGATTATTTTATTCTGTTCATTGCCCTGGCACCGTTTCTCACGGGATTGATGGCCCGTTACCATGTGGGAGATTACGCTTTCTGGCTCAATCTGCATATTTTCTGCGGTGAAGTACTCTTAATCGCCATTCCCTTTACGAAAATGTCTCATGTGTTCCTGTTTTTTGCTTCACGGGCCCAGCTGGGAATGGATTTCGGTATCAAGCGCGGTGGAATGAAGGGCACAAAAATGGCCTGGTAGCAGCGCTGATGACAAAAAACAACATGTAAGGAGATTTAGATCCATGCCAGAAGGAAAATATTGCAATAAAACACCGATCAACACACCGGAAGAGGTGAACTTCCTGTTGTCGGATACCAGCGGAAATCAGTACTATAAAGAGATGAAAAGCCTTGAGGTCGATTCTGACCTGTTGTGGGGCACGATCCAGAAAACGCTGAAATCACGTCTCAGAACCTGGCTTGAAATCTGTGCCCATTGCGGCATGTGTGCGGACAGCTGTTTTTTGTACCTGGTCAATGACCGGGACCCCAAGCAGGTTCCTGCCTATAAGATTCAGTCCACATTGGGTGAAATTATCAAGCGAAAAGGAAAGGTGGACAACGCCTTTATGCGCCATGCCATGGAAGTGGCATGGTCCCAGTGCACCTGCTGCAACCGCTGCGGAACCTATTGTCCCCATGGAATTGATACCGGCGTCATGTTCGGGTATCTCAGAGGGCTGTTATACCAGCAGGGGTTTGTGCCCTGGGAGATGAAGATCGGTGCGGGTATGCACCGGGCTTATCGTGCTCAGATGGATGTCACCAACGAGGATTTTGTTGAGACATTTGAATGGATGGTGGAGGAAAGTGAAGAGGAATATGCCGGACTGACCGTTCCGGTGGATGTTGAAAATGCCGACATCCTGTATACCGTCAATGCCAGAGAAGTCAAACATTATCCTGAAGATCTGGCTGAAGCGGCGATTTTGTTTCATGCCGCCGGCGAAAACTGGACCGTTCCATCTGAAGGATGGGAACAGACCAGCCTGGCCATGTTTGCCGGTGACTGGGCTGCCTGCAAAATGCAGGTGGAATCGGTATATGACGCCATGGAACGGCTCAAGCCCAAACGGATGATCGGAACCGAATGTGGTCATGCCCACCGTGCAACTGTTATCGAGGGCCCTTACTGGGCAGGAAGAGAGAACGGATTGCCGCCGGTGGAATCCATCCATTACGTTGAATGGCTGGCAGAAGCCCTCAGAGAAGGCAAATTAAAAATCGATCCGGACAAACGCATCAAGGAGCTTGTTACCATTCAGGATTCATGCAACTATGTCCGGAACCAGGGGTTGAAAAACGCCACCCGTGAAATCATGAGCTATATTGTTGAACCGGGATATTTTGTTGAAATGTCTCCCAACAAGGAACACAATTTCTGCTGCGGCGGCGGCGGCGGCTTTAATGGTATCGGCCTGTTCCGGAAACAGCGGAACAAGGGACTGGAGAAAAAGCGGGATCAGATCCTTGCCACCGGTGCAAAACTTGTTCTGGCGCCCTGTCATAACTGCTGGGACGCCATTCGGGACCTGGAAGAGGAATTCGAAATCGGAATCAGGTGGTCTTTTTTGAAACCCATCATTATCAAGATGCTGGTGTTGCCGGATCATATGATACCAGAGGAATAGAACGCCTAAAAAAAAGAGGTGTATCATGTTTAAAAAGATTCTATTTGCGACATCTGCAACCGAGGCCAGCGATCATGCGGCCAGGGTTGCATTCAACATTGCCAGAAGCTACGATGCCCACCTGGATATTTTTCACGTGCTGGGGGTTCCTTCACGGGGATACAGCCAGGTGGTGGTGGATGTCAAGACCAAAGAACGGGTGGATGTTGATGATGACTATATGGAATGGGTCAAAGAAGAGATCCAGACCTATTATGCCAAATACCTGGAAAACGGGTTGAAATATTCGATTAATGCGACCATTGGTTTTCCAGCCAGGGAAATTCTCCGTCAGGCAAAAGATACAGAGCCGGATCTGATACTGCTGGGTGGCAGTACCGGCGATGAAGAGGACTCTGTGTATAAAAAGAGTGTTGCCGGCACAACCCTCCAGAAAATTGCCCGGTCTGCCAAGTGTCCGGTACTGGTGGTGAATCGGCCGGCTGCTTCATTCTGGGGCGGATTATCCAATATCACCTTTGGTACAGATTTTTCAAAAGCCTCGGACAAAGCCTTTGAATTTGCATTGAAAGTGGCCAAGGCCCTGGACTGTGAACTCAATGTGTTCCATGCACTGGATATTGCATCCGGGTCCAGCGGGAAAATGCTCTCCCAGGACGATATTGAACAGAAGATCCGGGAAGCGCTGCGGATGATCCGGGGACGGTATGAAGCACGTCTCAAGGAACTGAAAAGCTATTCCATGGATGTCTGGGAAGGGATTCCTTTTATTGAGATTGTTAAATATGCCAGAGATACCCACTCTGATCTGATCGTGATGGCACACCATTCCAAAAAGGCTGATAAAACAGATGCCATACTGGGAAGTAATGTCGAACAGGTAATTGTCAGGGCAGGCTGCCCTGTTATCAGTGTAAATCGATAAACGGAGACAATATCATGAAAAAAAGAATTTTGATTGTGGACGACGACCCGAATATTCTGGATTATCTTGAAGCCCTGTTCAATGACAACGGATATGAAGCATTCACTGCAAGAGACGCCAAGGAAGGTCTGCAGATTGCAATGGAGAAGAAACCGGATCTGATCACGCTGGACATTGAGATGCCCGGTGACTGGGGGCCGAGATTTTATCGCCAGATGATTCAGGAAAAAGAGCTGAAAAATGTTCCGGTGATTGTGATTTCCGGTTTGTCCGGCAATTCATATGCCATTCCAAAAGCCATTGCATCCGTCAAAAAGCCATTTGACCGGGAAGAGCTGCTCAGTATTGTAAAAGATGCCATCGGCTGATCTGGAAAACAGGAACTGTCATGGCTGAACAGATTTTACTCATTGATGATGATCTGGAGCATGCAGATGCGTTAAAGGTCTATCTTGAACGGCTGCAGTATGATGTCACGCCTGCGGCAGATGCAGAATCGGTGTTGCAGCATCTGGAAAAATCAGCCTGGGACATTGTTCTGGGCAACCCCCTGATCGACGAAAAAACCACTGCCTGTGTTGAGACTGTCTGTGAGTCCAGGCCCTATACCCAGATGATCGTGTATGGATCTGAGCTCCAGTTGAATCAGGCCATGGAGCGCTTTGGACTCAAAGCGCTTGATTACCTGGTCCTTCCGCTGAACAGCAAGGCGCTGGAGCTTTCTCTGGAGCGGGCCAGGAAAACAAATTTTCAGGCCCGGAAAAATCATCGCTACATCCAGCGGCTGACCGATCTTCATAACGCACAGAACCAGTTTAATCAATTGTTTGATGCGGTTCCCTGCTATATCACCGTGCAGGATAAGAATCTTCGGATCACTGCAATGAACAGGCTTTTCCAGCAGCATTTCGGGAATCATATCGGCGGGCAGTGTTATAAAATTTATAAACACCGCAACAGCCCGTGTGAAAAATGCCCTGTGGTGCAGACCTTTCAGGATGGTAAGATTCACAGTACAGAAGAGATCGTGACCTCAATTTTTGGCAAGCAGTACAATGTATTAACCCAGACCGCGCCGATTAAAAACGAAAAAGGCGAGATCACCCAGGTCATGGAAATGTCCACCAATATTACTCAGATCCGGCAGCTTCAGGATCACCTGACAAGCCTGGGGCTGATGCTCGGGTCCATGTCCCATGGGGTGAAAGGGATGCTGACAGCGCTTGACGGGGGGATTTACCAGCTGGAAACCGGTTTGAACCAGAAAGATGAGCTGCGGGTGTTCAAAGCCTTTGGTCAAGTCAAGATGATGACTGACAAGATCAAGAAAATGGTCCTGGAAATACTGTATTATGCCAAATCCAGAGAATTACAGTATACGACCATGGAGGTTTCTGCTATTGTGGCCAACATTGTAGACAGTATCAATCCGGTGGCATTGCGGAACAACGTTGATTTTGTTGTGTCCATGCCGGATGATGCAGGGCAGATGGAAATCGATCCCAGCTGGATGGAGGCGGCCCTGATCAATTTTCTGGAAAACGCGGTGGACGCCTGTTCGTTTGACCGGGAAAAAGCAAGCCATCAGGTGAATTTGACAATCAGCCTTAAAAAGGATGATACCATTTGTTTTGAAATTAAAGATAACGGCATTGGAATGGATCAGGAAACCCGGGAAAAAATGTTTACCCTGTTTTTTACTTCCAAAGGCT
>JAABSK010000223.1 GCA_011390435.1 Desulfobacteraceae bacterium
CCAGGGGATTTTTTGGCATGGAACACAGCACAAAACTGAGACTCTAACCCGAAACCCGATAGTGATACAGGACTGTTTCATGGAAATCGCAAAAAAATTCAAAGCCTATTATCGCACTGTCCCTGCGCTGGGATGGATGCTGGGTGTGTTGACCGCTGTTCTCATTGAGTATTACTGGGGATACGATTACATCTCCTATTATCTGGGACTTCCCAAAATACCGGTCCTTTTCGGTGCTCTGGTGGTTCTAAAGGATCCGATCATGATCCCCAGTGTGCTTGCCTATGACATCATTGTCTATATATTTCCCATTCTTCTGGTGTCAAAAATCACAGCCTTTATCACCAATCCAGTGGCTCTGGCCATGGAAAAACTGCCGCTGTGGCTGTCTGCCCTGATCCATCTGATCTTTTTCTACGGGGTGCTGCATCTGTGGGCCGGCATCAATGATTACCGGGTGCTGATTGTCAAACTGACCCTGATCTCCATTATTCTAACGGTCAGTATCAATGTCATCAACGGGTATCAGGGAGAATTTTCCTGTTCCCATCCCGGGTTCATGGCCATTGGTGCTTATGTTTCCTCGATCCTGACACTCTACTTTTTTGTCAATGACAAAATTTTCGGTGAGGCAGTGCTGTCGCCGGCATTCGGGCCATGGCTGTTTCCTGTTATTCTGATCATCGGCGGTATGGCGGCAGCTGCAGGTTCGCTGCTGATCGCAATCCCTTCGTTCAAAACCCGTGGGGATTATCTGGCCATTATTTCCCTGGCATTCATGTTCATTGTGAAAAGTGCGGTGGAAAACCTCAATGTCATTGGCGGAGCACGGGGAATGGGTGGCCAGCCAGATTATGCCCCCCTGCCCATTATTTTTATCTGGACCATGCTGTGCATCTGGGTGATTCATAATTTTGTCACATCGATTCTGGGAAAAGCCCTGAATGCCGTACGGGACGATGAAGCTGCATCTGAATCCATGACTGTCAAAACCCGCAAAACCAAAATGACCGCCTTTATGTTCGGTGCATTCTGGGCAGGCGTTGCCGGCGGCCTTTTTGCCCATGTCCTGGCCTATATCAATCCAGGCATGTTCAGCATCAACCGGCTGGCAGAAATCCTGGCCATGGTGTATTTCGGTGGCTTGAACTCCATTGTCGGCTCTATTGTCGGCGCCGTCTCCATCAATATTCTGGGTGAAGCCCTCAGACCCCTTGAACTGTTTAAATGGATTATCATTCCCCTGATCCTGATTCTTGTCATGATTTTCCGGCCCTACGGCCTGATCTCTTTTACGGAAATCAACACAGCCAGACTGCTCAGGGCAAAACACAAAAGAGAACAAGGAGCCTAACCCATGTCACCATTGCTCAGTGTGCAGAATATGACCCATTATTTCGGGGGCCTGCGGGCAGTCTACAACTATCATCTGGAGATCAGTCCGCATCAGATCATCGGCCTGATCGGACCCAACGGTGCAGGAAAGACAACGATTTTCAACCTGATTACGGGTGTGTATACACCGACCGAAGGTTCCATCCTTCTGGAAAATGAGAATATCAAAGGCCTTGAAACCAATCAGATTGCTGCCAGAGGTCTGGGTCGGACATTTCAGAATCTGGCGCTCTGGCGGCATATGACCGTACTGGATCATGTCAAGATGGCCCATTACTCTCAGCTGTCCTATCGCCTGATTGATGCCTTTTTCAATACCCCGAAATGCCGGGAACAGGAATCTGCAGTTGAAGAAAATTCATTTCGCCTGCTGGAGCTGTTTAATGTCAAACAGCATGCCCACCAGCTGGTTACGAACCTGCCCTATGGCGCTCAGCGCAGGGTTGAGATGGCACGGGCCATGGCTACCAGACCCAAAATCCTTTTTCTAGATGAACCCACTGCCGGTATGACGCCTGATGAACTGGTCCAGATGATCAGAATCATCCGCCAGATCCACCGGGAATTTGATGTGGCCATTTTTTTGATTGAACACCGGATGAAATTTGTCATGGAATTGTGCCAGCATATCCAGACCCTTGTTTTTGGTGAAGTCATCGCTCAGGGACCGCCTGAAAACATACAGAACAATCCCAAGGTTATTGAGGCATATCTGGGCAAGGAGGATCTCACCTGATGCAGCTCATCATCAAAAATCTACAGGTTTTTTACGGCAATATCAAAGCGCTCCACGGCATTGATTTTTCCATCAAATCCGGTGAAATTCTCACCATCATCGGAGCCAATGGTGCAGGCAAAAGCACCACGCTGCGGGCCATTTCCCGTATGGTTCCGGTCTTTCCCGGTTCCGTAATGGAATTTGAAGGCAAGAATATTCTTAAATACTCCACTGACAAGGTCGTTTCCATGCTTGGCATCTCCCATGTCCCGGAAGGTCGGCGGATTTTCGGTAATCTGTCGGTTACAGAGAATCTGACCCTTGCCTGTTTTGCCAGAAAAGATCTTCAGCAGATCCAAAAGGATAAAAAATGGGTATTTGATCTTTTCCCCCGTCTTGACGAACGGAAAGATCAGCTGGCCGGAACCCTGTCCGGCGGAGAACAGCAGATGCTGGCTGTGGGAAGGGGCTACATGAGCGGCCGGAAAATGATGCTTCTGGATGAACCCTCCATGGGTCTTGCTCCGCTACTCATGCTGGAAATGTTTGATGCCCTCAAGGAGATCAACAAGCTGGGAACCACCATTTTGCTGGTGGAACAAAATGCGCGTCTGGCCCTGAAATTTGCCCAGAGAGGCTATGTGATTGAAAACGGTTCTCTGGTGCTTGAAGGACCGACAGATGAACTGTTAAACAACCCGGATGTGAAAAAAGCCTACCTGGGCGCGTAACCGTTTTTACCCGTGCACTGCAGATCCAATGGCTTTCAGCGCTGCCTCTCCCATGATTTCCGCCAGGGTTGGGTGCGCGTGAACAGTATGGGCGATGTCGTTTACTGTCAAACCGTTTTTGATGGCAAGGACCGCTTCGCTGATCAGATCGGTTGCATGGGGACCAATGATATGGCACCCCAGTATTTTGCCGGTATTCGGCGAAATCAGAAGCTTGGCAAATCCTTCGATTTCACCAATGGCATGGGCTTTTCCCAGATTTCTGAAATTCACTGAAACCGCCTGCGCCGGTATGTTCTTTTTTTCCAGCTGGGCCTGCGTCATTCCTGCCACGCCGATTTCAGGCATGGTGAATATCGCGCCGGGAATCGCATGGTAGGCCATTTCTGAATCCAGACCCATTGCCGCCTCGGCAGCAACCATGCCCTCATGGGAGGCCACATGGGCCAGCATCGGTTTTTGCGGCCCCAGCATATCGCCGATGGCAAAAACACCGGAAACCGAGGTTTCCATACGCTCATTCACCTGAATCCAGGCCTTGTCCGGTGTCAATTCAATATTGAGCGTATCCAGTCCAAGTTCTGCCAGAAGGGGACGAGCGGATCGTCCTGTACACACCGCCACTTTCCGGGTTACGATCACCGATTTTTCTGTTTTAACACTTTCTGCCTCTTTTGCTGAAGGCGTGGGTTCAAGATGGACGTTGAGCCGGTCTCCATCCGCCTGGACACCTGAAACAACCGTGTTGCACAAAACCGTAATTTTTTTCTTTTTCATCTCCCGCAGCAAAAGCCGGGAACAATCCTGATCCACCGATGGCAACGGCAGAAGCCGTTCCATGGCCTCAACCACAACGACCTTTACCCCGAAAGCAGACAGAATACAGGCAAATTCACATCCGATAATACCGCCGCCAACGATGACAATGGATTCCGGAAGGGTTTGCAGGGACAACAAGTCATTGGATGACAGAATATCATTGTGGTCAACAACCAGCCCGGTTACCTGGGCGGGCACGGTTCCTGTGGCGAGTACGAGACAGTCGTGATCTTGCTGAAGCAATTGTCCATCATCGGTTGAAACCGCAACCTGACGGGCGGACAAAATTTTTCCATGGCCCTTGATCACGGTAACGCCGGCAGCACTGAGCAGATTTTGAATGCCGCTCTCCTGAACCGCGATCACCTTTTTTTTTCGTTCGGTGACAGCATGCAGATCCAGGTGAATCTCACCGCTGATCTGAATGCCATATGCGGCAGACTTTAAAAAGGTCAGATACCTGTCAGCACTGTCCTTCAGGACCTTGGACGGGATACATCCCCAGTGCAGGCAGGTGCCACCCAGCCGCTCTTTTTCAACGAGCACGACGTCAGCGCCTAGCGCTGCTGCCCGAAGTGCGCACACATATCCGCCAGGACCTCCGCCAATAACAGTCATCTTTCTGGTCATCATGCCTCCACATTCTAAGCGTTTTTCAAGACGTAACCCCTGCAGGAAATAAAAATTCCTAAATTTTAATCCCGGAAATTTTATTTTACCCCAATCCGATGAATTTTAATTTGACAATACCACCACTGTACGGTACTTTTCAATCATAAACTCATTCATCTGCTGACACGACTGAATCCAACCATCTTGCGGAGCCAACATGAAGATCGATTCAACCAATATTGATATTGTCCGGGAATTAAAACATGGTAAAAAATCGTTTAAAAAGATTGCGGACAAACTGTCAATAACTGAAAACACGGTACGGTCCAGGGTCAAAAAACTTCAGGAAGAAGGCGTTCTTGAGATCTGCGGTTTACTCGAGCCGGCGATGCTGCCCGGCCATAAAGTGGTGATTATCGGAATCAAGCTTTCTGAAATGAATCTGGTGGAAAAAGGTGAAGAGATCAGTAGGCTCAAAGGGGTTATCTCTGTCAGTGTGGTTACCGGTCGCTTTGACCTGATCGTGCTGGTGCTGTTTAAAAAGGGATTTGGACTG
>JAABSK010000224.1:0-382 GCA_011390435.1 Desulfobacteraceae bacterium
ATACGGGATGATGAACCCGCTGCCCTTGAATTTGAGTTAAAGCGGGACCTGATTCCGATGCAGAGTGTCAGAAGCGGGATATTAAAACCTGGATATGGGTATCTCAGGGTCAGTAATTTCAGGTTGACCACTCTGGATGAAATCAAAGAGCACCTTGCTGATATTGAATCCAGAGACAATGGCCTGAAAGGTCTGATCATGGATCTCCGGGACAATCCCGGAGGACTTCTGGACCAGGCCGTTAAAATCGTCGATCTTTTTCTTGATCAGGGAGATATTGTTTCGATCAAAGCCCGGGATGAGCGAAATACCCAGGTGTATAAAGCCTATCCTGGAGATGAAGATCGGAAATATCCTGTTGTGGTGCTGATCAACGGCGGAT
>JAABSK010000224.1:392-4828 GCA_011390435.1 Desulfobacteraceae bacterium
CCGGTGCTTTGCAGGACCATTCCAGGGCGTTGATTCTTGGCACCACCTCTTTTGGAAAAGGATCGGTGCAGACGGTCCGTCCCCTGAAAGATGGTTTCGGTATCAAGTACACCGTTGCCCGGTATTATACCCCGGGTGGGAGATCCATCCAGGCAAAGGGGATTGAGCCGGATATCGAAGTTCCCTATGAGATCATTGAAAAAAAAGAAAAGAAAATGTCCGCCTTTGACCGGATGATCCGGGAAAAAGACCTGAAAAACAGTCTGAAACCGGAAGCGGCAGAGGCCTCATCACCTGACAATACTGAAAAAGAACCCAAAAAACATCCGAGACTTCTTGATACAGACCAGCTTCATAGTGATGCCCAGGTTAAGAGAGCCCTGGATATTTTAATCAGCTATGGAGTGTTCAGCAAACTAAATGGCAGCTAAAAAAAAGGGCGTTACCAAAAAGAAAGCGGTGCCTGGAAAGCGGAAAACCAGTTCCCGAAAACAGCGCTCAGGATTGATTCACGAAACGAAAAAGGTATTTCTGGGGCTGGCCATTCTGGTTGCCCTGTGCCTGAGTGTGGCAATGATTGCCGATATCATGCTCAAACCGGGACGTCAGCCCGAAAAGGCGCCTGTGCAAAAAGAGACGGTTGCGCCCGGGCCGATCAAGCCCATCCAGGAGGGGATTACCTCTGAAAGCAGAACAAAGCACCCTTCCAGAGTGCTGAAGGAAAAATCCGCCGGCCAGGTTGTCACCCGCCCTGCTGAGCCGGAATCATCCGCTTCTGCTGCAGGGAAAATGATTCCATACGAGGTTTTTGATGATGTGGATCATGGTGCGGCTGAAAAGCCGGTGCTGCCCAAAAAAGGTCAACTCCCTGAAATCGCGATCATTATCGATGACATCGGGTATGATAAAAAAACAGCCCTGGCACTGAGTGATCTGGATTCCAATATCACCTTTTCGGTTCTGCCGTTTGCGCCGTTTGGCAGGTTTATCTCAGAAAAACTCCATGAAAAAAAAGTTCAGCTCATGCTTCATCTGCCCATGGAACCGGTTGAATATCCCGATGTTGATCCGGGGCCTGGTGCGCTTTTATCCAGTATGCCGCCGGATGTTCTTCTGGAGCAGCTGAAAAAAAACCTCAGGGATATTCCGTATATCAAAGGGGTCAATAACCATATGGGATCGAAACTGACCATGAGTGCAGACCAGATGAACCAGATTTTTACCATCTTGAAAAAGCAGAACCTGTTTTTTATCGACTCGAGAACCGCACCAAAATCCCAGTGCAAGGCGTCTGCCCGTCTGTTGAAAATCCGCTTTGGCCAGCGGGACGTGTTTTTGGACAATATTCAGAACGTTGACTATATCACCGGTCAGTTTCATGAACTGATCCGGGTGGCCCGGAAGCACGGATCAGCCATCGGTATCGGTCACCCCTACAGGAGTACCCTGGAAGCCCTTTCCCGTGAGCTGCCCAGAATCAAAGGCAAAATCACAATTGTCAGGGCCAGTGATCTGACCATTGTGCCGACCTGAGTTTTTCCCCGGTAACCGGTTGCCAGATTCATGATTCAAAGGTCACAAAGTAATTGACATTGTTTTAAAGCCCTACTATTTTTTATGGATCTGATCGTATTGCAGGCCGGATCAAAAAGGGAACCTGCACCAAAGATTTGTTCAATCCAAAAAAGGAGGGAAGAGAAAATGAAAAATCGCGTATGGTTGCTGGCAGGGTGTTTTTTAATCCTGACTTTTTTTCCGTCTGCTGCTGTCAGCGGCCAGGGGCCTTATATCAGTGCCGGACTGGGCATGGCATTTCTGAGTGATGCAGATGTTACGGATTCCACAGCACCGGGTGTTCAGCTTTCGTTTGAATCCGACGCCGGTTTTTCAGGGCTTCTGGCATTGGGATACCGGTATACAGACAATTTTCGCATGGAAACGGAACTCTTTTATCAGACCAATGATTATGACAAGACCGTCTATAATGGTGCTGGTGTCAATCTGTCCGGTGACACCAGCTGCCTTGCCGGATTGATCAATGCCTATTATGATTTTGCCAATGCTTCCGGGTTTACACCGTTTGTGACAGCCGGAGCCGGCATTGCAAAAGTGAAAACATCTGAATTTAATATCACCGGTTCCGGAGTGTCGTCAACCAGTGATGATGATACGGTTTTTGCGTATCAGGCGGGGGCCGGCCTGAGTTATGCCATCAGTCCATCCCTTTCCATTGACTGTACATACCGGTACTTTGCAACACTTGATCCGGAATTTGATACCGCAGAGAGCGAATATGCCAGTCACAACATCTATATTGGTCTGCGCTTATCTTATTAATTGTTTTTTTGTCACGTAACAGGGGAAACAGCAGGCCATGCCAAAAGAGATCGCCCACCTGATTCTTGCACAAAAGGTGAGTCAGCAGATGCCGGCAACCTCGATCTTTCATGGTCCTGTTCATCGCTGTTTCAACCTGTTCCAGTACGGGGCTGTGGCACCGGACACCTGCTTTTATTATCTTTTTGGTCCGTATGCGTCAACGGTTCAAAAAGCCTGCCAGGTGTTTCATTCAACAGATTCGTCTGCTCTGCAGCCAGTGCTCGGCCTTCTGAACCATCGACCGGAACCTGCAGATGATGTTCTGGCTTTTGCTGCCGGACTTTGTTGTCATATTCTGACCGATACGGTGTTTCATCCAATGGTCTATTATTTTTCAGGCATGGATGATCTCCATGAAGGGGCCACGGCCCGTCACCGATTGTTTGAGACCGCGCTGGACACCTGCTTTGCGTCCCGGCATTCAGCAAAGAAGCCTGTGAGACTGTATCCGGTTGTACAGTCTGTTGAAGTGTCGCAGGACCGGCTGGCATGGCTGCTGCGCAAGGTTCTGTGTCCTGAACCGATGTTGTGGGAAAGATATCTGTTGCGGGCAATCAAATACCATCAGGCTGCCCACTGGCTGTTTTGCAACCGCATCGCCTGCCGGGCAGTCCATTTTCCGGCCCCTACCTTTATGGGGCTTCCGCCGGTGTACCGGAATCTGTTTTATCCGGTGCCCACTCCGGTTTTTCTGCCGCTGTTCAGTCATGGCATCCATTTTCAGGATCCTGAAACCGGAAAAATATCCAGCGAACGGATATCCGGCATGATCGACAAGGTTGTCTCCCAGACCCTGCTGCTGCTGGGGCGGATCGAAGATGGTTTTTTGTCAGATCGGGACGCTGGAGCGTTTCTGGCTGATCCTGGCCTGCCGGATATCCGGCCCTGCCTTTCGCCCCGCGCCAGCGATTTTAAACACTGGCATGGTGTTTCTGATTTACATACGATCCTGTATGGCGGTGGCCGTGGCTGATAAAAAAACCATTTACAGCTGGGTGATGTTTGATTTTGCCAACTCTGCCTATACCACTCTGGTGGTCACCTTTATTTATGGAACATATTTTGTGAAAGCCATTGCTCCGGATGAAATTTCAGGAACGGCACTGTGGTCCCGCGGTATTACCATCACAGCCCTTGTGGTGGCTTTTCTCTCCCCTGTTTTGGGGGCCATTGCAGATCAGTCTCACCTGCGAAAACAGTTTTTATATCTATCGACCGCCATCACCATCATCGGGTCGGGACTGCTGTATTTTGTCGAACCCGGCCAGGTTGTCCTGGCACTTGTGGCGTTTGTCGTGTCCAATATTGCATTTGAGTTCACCAACGTATTTTACAATGCGTTTCTGCCGGACATTGCCCCGAAAAATAAAATTGGTCAGATATCCGGTATCGGCTGGGGGATGGGATATATCGGCGGCCTTTTGGCCATGGTGGTGGCCATGGTGGGGTTTGTCAGCCCGGAGGTGCCATGGTTCGGACTTTCCAGAGAGACCGGGGCCCATATTCGTGCCACCAATCTTCTGGTGGCAGTGTGGTTTGCCCTGTTTTCCATTCCGTTTTTTGTGTTTGTCCGGCAGCCGGTGAAAAAGAGAACCGGCTCTGTCCGAAAGTTGATCCGACAGGGGATATCTGATCTTGCAGGCACCATCCGGGACTTAAAGCAGTACCGGGAAATTGCAAAGCTGCTTCTGGCACGACTGGTCTATAATGACGGTCTTGTGACCATATTTGCTTTTGGCGGGATTTATGCTGCCGGAACCTTCGGATTTTCATTCAACGAAATCATGATGTTCGGCATTGCCATCAATGTCGCTGCCGGCATCGGTGCCATGACCATGGGGTTTTTAGATGACCGGCTGGGTGGAAAACGAACCATCCAGATCAGTAACGTGGCATTGGCATTTGCGGTTCTGCTGGCGGTATTGTCCACCAGTAAAACCATGTTCTGGGTGGCAGGCATGCTGATCGGTGTTTTTGCAGGGCCCAATCAGTCAGCCAGCAGATCCCTTCTGGGCCGGTTTGTCCCCCGCCATAAAGAAAATCAGTTTTTCGGGTTT
>JAABSK010000225.1 GCA_011390435.1 Desulfobacteraceae bacterium
AGCTTGCCGGGATGACAGAAAAACCAATTCTGGTTTACCCGAAAGAAGACCGGATGACGTTTATTCGAAAGCTTGCAGAGACATTATTCAAAGACATCAACATCTCCGGCGCCGTAGCGGATCACTTCCGGTATGTCATCAATTAATGAGATGACACTGGATGGTCTTCCGGCAATGGGGCCGCCATCAATCACTGCGTCCAGCTGCTGCCCGAAATAATCATGCAGCAAAGAGGGATCTTCAAATATTTTCCCGTCCGGACCGGTGGCACTGGTGGACAGAATCGGGTTTTCAAGACGGGCTGCCAGGGTGAGGGCAATGGTGTTGTTTGGTACCCGAATTCCAGCAGTTTTGCGTTTGGTGAGCATGATTTTGGGGACCAGTTTTGAACCGGGAAGAATAAAGGTATAGGGCCCTGGAAGCATCCGTTTCATGTTGCGGTATGCAAAATTGGTTACCTTTGCATACCGGGCAATATCTTTGAGGTCCGGACAGATAAAACTGAAGGGAATGGTTTTATCTCTCTGTTTGATGACATATACCCGTTCAATGGCTTTTTTGTTCATAATATCACACCCGATCCCATAGAAGGTGTCTGTGGGATAGGCCACAAGACCGCCTTTTTTAATCAGATCGACCGCCTTGTCGATCAGTCGCTCCTGAGGATTGTCCGGGTTGATGTTCAACAGCATGGTATTTCCTTTTCACGGCAGGTGTCTTTAAATATTTTATTCCAGACAAGGTATCGTCAAATTCAGATTCTGTCAATTGCTTATGCAATGATTCATCTGGTTTTCACTGGTGAACTGTTGAATCTTGACGTTGGCAATTTGACCTTGCCAAAAAAACGGTTCTTTGGTAAAAGAACCTGTTTATAGTGATTTGATTTACACATGCGGCAGACAGTGCGGAATTATCCGATTGTTTGCCCATGAGATTGCATAAACATTTTCCGCTCCGGAGGTTTTATCCATGTCCAACATATTGTCTGATGAGGGCCTGTCATTTGATGACGTCCTTCTGGTTCCTGATTATTCAGCGATTCTGCCAGATGAGGTCAACACCCGTACCCGCCTGACCCGGGAACTTGAGCTGAATATCCCCATTGTCAGTGCAGCAATGGATACAGTGACAGAGGCATTGACTGCCATCAGCATGGCCCGGGCCGGTGGTATTGGATTTATTCACCGGAACCTAAGCATTGACGAACAGGTGGTGGAGGTTGACCGGGTAAAAAAATCAGAAAGCGGCATGATTGTCGATCCCATCACGATCCATCCGGATGTCACCATATCCGAAGTACTTAAAATCATGGCCAGATACCGAATTTCAGGCATTCCGGTCACTGAGGGTGATAAACTGGTAGGGATTGTCACGAACAGAGACCTGCGGTTTGAAACCCAGTTGGACAAACCTGCCAGAGATGTGATGACCAGCGAGAATCTGGTGACGGTTCAGGAAAAATGCACTCTGGAAGAATCCAAGATCATGCTGCACAAACACCGGATTGAAAAATTGCTGGTGGTGGATGCAGACGGCCAGCTCAAAGGCCTGATCACCATCAAGGATATTGAAAAAATTCGAAAATACCCCAATGCCTGTAAAGATTCATACGGGCGACTGCGTGCTGGTGCTGCCATTGGTGTCGGGTCAGATATGATGGACCGGGTGCAGGCACTCCTGACAGCAGGAGCGGATGTTCTGGTGATTGACACGTCCCATGGACACTCCAAAAATGTGATCGATGCTGTGGCAAAAATTAAATATAGTTTTCCCGACTGTCAGTTGATTGCAGGCAATGTTGCCACGGAAGCCGGTGCAAAAGCCCTGATTGATGCGGGTGTTGATGCTGTTAAAATTGGTATTGGTCCCGGATCCATCTGTACCACCCGGATTGTGGCAGGGGTGGGAGTCCCTCAGCTGACAGCCATTCAGAATTGTCGCAAGATTTCACAGGTTACCGGTGTTCCCATTATTGCAGATGGCGGTATCAAATTTTCAGGGGATATAGCCAAGGCCATTGGTGCCGGAGCAGATGCTGTTATGCTGGGCAGCCTGCTGGCCGGAACCAGGGAAAGCCCTGGGGAAATTGTGATTTATCAGGGGCGATCCTACAAGGCCTACAGGGGAATGGGATCGGTTGAAGCCATGAGAAAGGGCAGTTCAGACCGGTATTATCAAAAGGATACAGACGAGGATGAAGAATTGGTTCCTGAAGGCATTGTGGGCAGAATTCCCTATCGCGGGACAGTGAAGGAAAATATCGTCCAGATGATCGGTGGCCTCAAGGCGGGTATGGGGTATCTCGGGGCCTCCACCATCACGGAACTCCAGGACAAGGCGCGGTTTGTCAAAATCAGTGCGGCAGGATTGAAGGAAAGCCATGTTCACGATGTCATCATTACTAAAGAAGCACCGAATTACAGGGTTGAAAGCAGCTGATTTTATATGAATTCCCTGTCTTCTCCATTTTATCATCTTCACCTTCACACGGAATATTCACTTCTGGATGGTGCCATCCGTCTGGATTCTCTGTTTAAACGGTGTAAAGAGTACGGAATGGATGCTGTCTCCATGACAGATCATGGGACCATGTTTGGTGTGGCAGCATTCTATGAAAAAGCCAGAAAAGCCGATATCAAGCCGGTAATCGGCTGTGAAGTTTATGTGGCACCGCGAACCTTGCACGACAGGACCCAGATGGATCACAAAGGCCTGAGCCATCTGGTGCTGCTGGCAAAAGACCGCCAGGGATATGCCAACCTGTGCAAGCTGGTTTCCATTGCACAACTTCAGGGGTTTTATTATAAACCCCGGATTGACCGTGAGTTGTTATCCGCCCATTCAGAGGGACTGATCGGTCTTTCCGCCTGCCTGAAAGGCGACATTCCCAAAGCGATACTCCACAACGATGAAAAACAGGCTGTACAGGCAGCCCAGTATTATCTGAAAACCTTTGGAGAGGGACAGTTTTATCTGGAGGTGCAGGAAAACGGGATGCCGGTTCAGCAAAAGGTTAACCAGGGCCTGCTGGAGCTGTCGCAGAAGATGTCCATTCCTCTGGTGGCCACCAATGACTGTCATTACCTGTCCAAAGGGGATGACAAAGCCCATGAGATTCTGCTCTGCATCCAGACCGGTGATACCGTCTACAGCCAGAACCGGTTTAAATTTGATTCTGATCAATTGTATTTCAAATCTCCACAGGAGATGATCCAGACCTTTTCCGGCTATCCAGGAGCGATTGACCATACCCGGGAGATTATTTCACGCTGCAATGTTGAATTTGACGATAAAATTTATCATTTTCCCAGATATGCCAGGACAGAGGCTGAATCTGAAGATGAACTGTTCCGTCAGAAAGCCATGGATGGATTTGAGGAAAAACTGGCACGGATCAAAGCTGTCAGCCCTCACATCGATGAAAAACTCTACCGAGACCGGATTGCCTATGAAATTGATATTATCCTGAATATGGGATTTCCCGGTTATTTTCTTATTGTGGCAGATTTTATCGCATATTCGAAAAAAATAGGGGTTCCTGTCGGACCGGGCAGGGGATCTGCTGCCGGATCCATGGTGGCCTATGCCATGGATATCACAGCACTGGATCCCATTGAACATGGATTGATTTTTGAGCGCTTCTTAAATCCTTCCCGGATCAGCATGCCGGATATTGATGTGGATTTTTGTATTGAAGGCCGCGATCAGGTGTATAAATATGTCATTGACCGCTACGGCGGCCCTGAATATGTCTGCCAGATTATCACTTTTGGAAAACTCAAGGCCAAAGCGGTAATCCGGGATGTGGGCCGGGCCATTGGCGTTCCGTTGTCTGAAGTGGACGAAATCGCTAAAATGATTCCGGACAATGCCAAAAATCTGGCCAAAGCCATTGAAGAAGTTCCCGCCATCCAGACCAGATGTGAAGAATCAGATGAAAAAAAACAGATGCTGGAAGTGGCCCTTCTGCTGGAAGGTCTTCCCCGTCATGCATCCACTCATGCGGCCGGCGTAGTGGTATCGGATAAGCCCCTGAACGAATATCTGCCCCTTTATAAAGGGAAGGAAGGGGAAACCCTGACCCAGTTTGATATGAATTATGTTGAAAAACTGGGACTGGTCAAGTTTGATTTTCTGGGTCTCAGGAACCTGACTGTGATCAAAAACTGTATTGAGCTGATCCGGAAACAGGGGAAAACCCCACCGGATCTTTCAACGTTGCCTGATGATGATCCCAAAACCTTTGCGCTTTTACAGCGGGCGGATACCACGGGTGTTTTTCAATTGGAAAGTTCAGGGATGAAAGATTTGATCCTGCGCCTCAAGCCTGCCTGTTTTTCAGATATTGTTGCACTGGTGGCCCTTTATCGGCCAGGGCCTCTGGACAGCGGCATGGCAGATGCCTATGTGGAAAGGAAAAACGGACGCGAAGAGGTGGTGTACCTGTTTGACGAGCTTGAACCGGTGCTCAGGGAAACCTACGGGGTGATTCTGTATCAGGAACAGGTCATGAAGATCGCCGGTGTTTTGGCCAATTACTCCATGGCTGATGCGGACGGTCTGCGTAAGGCTATGGGTAAGAAGATCGCCGCCATGATGGAAGAACACCGGGTGTTGTTCATGAAAGGGGCGATGGAAAATAATCATGACCCTGAAAAAGCCAAAGAACTGTTTGACCTGATGGAAAAATTCGGCGGTTACGGGTTTAACAAATCCCACAGCGCAGCATACGCTTTGATTGCTTACCAGACTGCGTATCTGAAAGCCAATTTTCCCCTTGAATTTATTGCAGCCCTTATGACCAGCGAGCGGGGC
>JAABSK010000226.1 GCA_011390435.1 Desulfobacteraceae bacterium
TCCAATGCCTGCATTTTTTGTTTCCAGTATGGTGCCACATCCACAAAGCGCTGGGGAGAAAACACCCCGCCACTGTCATACCAATGGGTGGCGGACAGTGTTTCAAAGGCAAACATGGCCCTGACTTTCTGGTCCGGCACCGGACGAAAAACTGTCATGGCAGTATCATGGACCACCCGGTGATCCACATTCAGGTCTTTTTTGCTGTGGGTGTATACCACATCAAAGACCATGGGGTTAATTTGCGTTTCAACTGCCTGAACAAGTTCCAGCAAAGGATAGACATCCAGCTGGTTGTCCTTGAAGTCAAAACGGTGAAGCAGCTGGATACCCAAAATTTCACAGCTGGAGAGGATAGCCCGGTCCCGTAGACTTGTCTGTCCTGATTTCCGGGATGACGTCCCGTCTGCCATCACCACCAGAAAAACCGCATCCCCCTGGTGTACATGTTTTGCCAGAACCCCGCCGCAGCCGATCACCTCATCATCCCCGTGGGCCACCAATGCCAGCACATTTACCATAAATACTCCCATTTCAATGCAGTACCTGCACCCAGTGCCCGGTTGAAACGCTTTCCCATCACCTGGTCAACATGCCTGGGGGCCAGCCCGAACCCGGGCCGGATACTGCGGACATTCTGCCGGGTTGCTGTTTCCCCCCGGGATACATCCTGGACAATATAAAGTGATCGGGCATGCTCCCTGCCGGGCCGGTCTTCCTGTTCCAGGATATCCGCCGACCCCAGACTTTCCCAGATTTTGATGCAGTTGTGCTTTAGCTGCTCCAACTCCCGGGGTTCTATGGAAAATGCCGCATCCGGCCCCCCGTCCTGTCTGGACAGGGTGACATGTTTTTCCACCGCACACCCGCCCAGGGCAACCGCACCCACCGCTGTCAATGGGTCCAGGCAATGGTCGGACAGTCCCACAAACCGGGAATATTTTTTTAACCTTTCCAGCACCTTCAGGTTGCTGGATTCCACCCCGGCGGGATAGGCACTGATGCAGTGCATCAGCAGGACTTCGTCAACATTGTGCTGTGCCAGGGTTTCCATGCCCAGGCCCAGGCTTTCCGCATCACACACCCCTGTGGACATCAGTATGGGTTTTTTGGTGCGGGCCACTGAGGCAACAAATGACGGGTCCACCGCCTCAAAGGAAGCAATCTTGAATGCCGGGCATCCTAAGTCCATGAGCAGGTCAATGGATTTCTGGTCAAAAGGGGAACTGAAAAGCGTTATCCCGATATCCCCGGCACAGGCAAACAAGTCCCGGGTATATTCCATGGGCAGACCGATTTCCTGATAGAGCTGGTAATAGGTTTTTCCCTTCCACAATGGATTGTTCAATACAAAGTCCGGCCCGCACACATCAATGGTCAACGCATTCGCATCATAGGTCTGAATTTTTACCGCATCAGCCCCGGCCTGCTTTGCAGCAGCAATAATTTTTTTGGCCCTGTCCAGACTGCCCAGATGGTTATTGGACATCTCTGCAATGATATAGGGAGGGTATTCCGGTCCGATTTTGCGGCCATCAATTTCCATTACACCAGACTCCCAGATAATCAATTCCGCAGTTTTCAGCAAATTGTCCATCCACATCCCAGCGGTCCCCCACCATGAGAGTCCGGCCCAGACGATATTGTGTATCCAGTTCCTGAAAAATGCTTTGGTCCGGTTTTAATGCCATTTTTTCTGCAGGATCCAGAATAATAATTTTCTCCATCCACCCGCTGACACCCAGACGGCTGATCTTTTTTTGCTGAACAGCCCGGTGTCCGTTGGTAATCAGAAACAATTGCTTATGCACCGATCCCAATTCCAAAAGCATCCCGGCATCCTGCTCATTCATATGCAGGTACCGGCAGTCATGGGACCTGTATATCTGAAGCAGGTCCTGCTTCACAGCCGGATCAATCCGAAGCCATGCCAATGCATCATCAATCAGGTTTTTGTCATCGGTTCCCCTGGCGGACTGCAGTGCCATGATACCATCCACAAACCCAGCCGGGTACTTTACCAGTGACTGGCCCGCAAGCCATCGGCCCATATCTTCAAACGCCCCTTTGTAAAACTGCATGGTATTGTAAAGTGTGCCATCCAGATCAAAGATAATGGTATCATAGGTGAGCAATGTATTTCTATGGTCACAGATCCTGGACATATTCATTCCAGTACCGGATGATGCGAATTTTTTTCTGGTGTTCGGGAAACTCCACTGCCCTGTCGGTAAACACATGAATGGCATTCTTGATAAAATCCAGGCCGCTGTAAACACTGAACATGATACTGCCGGCAATTCTGGGATTGACTTCAATAATGTGGCACTGTCCGGCACTGTCCCGGATTATCTGGATGTTCACCAGGTATTGAAAAGGCAAAGCCCGGGCCATTTTTTCGACCAGAGGAACAAATGGGGCAGGATCCACGATGGTGCCTACAATGGAAACCCCGCTGGCAGTATCCCGCTGCCGGGTAGACATGCGGATCAGGCGCCCGTCTTTTGCAAACAACGCATCAATTGTGAACTCATCCCCTGGAATGTAATCCTGAATCACCCCTTTTTCCTTTTGTTTTTCCGCCAGTTCCCCTGGATGGTGAATCATGACCACCCCTTTTCCCCCGCGTCCCAGATCCGGTTTAAACACTGCCGGCAGGGTGTTGGAAAATGCGGCTGCCGGCAATCCATGGGCCTGACAGAAAGTCTGAAACCGGGTTTTGTACAGACAGGTGCGGGTGGTGACGGCCCCAGGCAGCAGGCATTTTTCCCATAAACCGGCATCACCGTGATCCAGCAGACAGGCAATTTCTTCGTCAATAAACGGGATGAACAGGTCTGCATGCGCCAGCTGTTCTCTGATAAACGGCAGGTATTGGTCACCGCCTGCCAAGGGTGAACAGGTAGCTTTGCCGGCAATGGACCGGGCCAGGGGCAGTGCTTTTTCATTGGCATCAATGGCATGCACCTGGTGGCCAAGTTTCCTCAAATGCCTGATAATACCATAGGCTGCCGGGGAAGCCGCTGCAGAAAGCAATATGTTAAGCATTTTTTTCATACATATAGGTCCAGCCATGGGAAAATGTAAACCCTGCGCCCAGAAACAACCCCAGAGAGGCCTTGTTGTCTGGATGAATCTCAGCCCTGCAGGGAAGATCTGTTTTCTTTAATACCATTTCCAGGGCCTTTCCGGCAAGCCCGATCCTCTTGAAAGCCTGAGACACCAGAATGGATATCTGTTTTATCTGTCGGCCTTCCAGTCGGACATACCCTATGGATTGACCGCACCACACAATCATATACAGATCCACATCGTCGGCGGCCATCACCTGTTCAAACCAGGCATCATGTTCTGTCTTAGAAGGCACCACAGGGACAGTAAAAAATTTCCTGGCGCCGTTTTCCTGCTGAAATTGGTACAGGGTTTCTCTGTCACCCGCAACCGCCCGGCGCAGTATAACAGGGGAAATCAGATCGGTGGTGTGCCGGACCACCCGAACAGGTCCCAAACCGTCCACCAGGCCTGGATGTCCGGAAGCATCTGAACCCGCATCTTGCGATGACTCCAGCATCTGCAAAAACCGGTCTGTCAGTACCCCGGGGTCCAGATTACAGGAAAATCCCAGGCAGGGAGCAATGCCTGAGTCAGAAAAATTCCTCCCAACCTGCTCCTGGTTTTGTGCCGTCACAATGGTCAAATTCTCCAACCCGCAGTGGATGCGCTCCAGCAGGCTGATCCCGGGCGCACCAATGGCAATGCCGCATTCCTGATACAGACCTGCCAGATCCGGCAGGTCTGTATGCACATTAATATCAAGCCGGGACCGTGAAACAAACCGCTTCAACTCTGTAAGACAAGGAGAAACCGATGACAGCGGCACATGAAAAGTCACCTGTCTGCCATGCACTGCCGGTTCCAGGATGGAAAGCACCTTTACAGCCAGTTCTTCAGTATCCATGGCCCCGAAAGATATCAGAACATGGCCCCTGTCCCTCCGGGAGGCAACTCCCTGGTACACCGGATCCAGCAGTGCATAGGCAATTCCCAGCAATCTGCGTGTCAGCGGATTGTGCAGTTTGCCGTTGTAATCCCTGTCCTGTCGGCCAAAGGTCTGATCCACCAGTATGTCGCACCAGTGAGACCGGCAAAGATCATCGATCACCATAACCGGAAATGCGCCGGCAATTTTTTTTTCCCATCTGTCATCTATTTCATAATGATCAATGACTGCCAGCTGGATATGTTTCTTTTTCGCCAGCAGATATTCCATGCAGGTCCGGTGGTCCGGCCGTACCACCAGGCCTGAATCATATTGCCCCAGCAGATCCCTGACCACCTTCATCCCCTGACGCATAACAAACACAACCTCCAAACCCAGCCGGCGATACATTGAAGCAAGGGCCAGGCACCGCCTGACATGCCCGTAGCCTATGGAAGGTGTGGCATCACACCTGAACGCAATCATGGTTGTCGGCCTGAAGCGGGTATCATTTTGAATATCCATGGTGCCAGTACAAGCAGTATGTCCAAATCCTCAGGCGTATTCACATCCACAGCCCGTGTCCTGGGAGTCTCATACTGATTTCAACCCTTTCCTAATTTGATAATACCTGTACCGGATATTTTTTTATCTGCATATCATCTGTTACCAGAAGCAATCTTTGGGCCTGTGCCTGCGCAATCAGCATCCGGTCAAAAGGATCTTTATGAATCATGGGCAGACCGCCGGCTATCTGCGCATGGTAGACTTCTTCAAACCATATCCCCTTCAAAAGCGGCAATGATGTCATCCGGTGT
>JAABSK010000022.1 GCA_011390435.1 Desulfobacteraceae bacterium
TTACAGAAGCAGCAAAAACTGACTATTCAGACGATTCAGACGATTCCGAATCCAAGTATGGGACATGGTCTGCCGGGTCTGACCCTGTTTCATTGTATGCGGTAAAAGCGGGCAACGCATTTGCCCTTTACGCGCTTGATTCTGCTCAAAGTGACATTTCCTGGAACACCTATGAGCTGTGGATTCGTAACTATAATGGGAACGGTGGAGACGGTGGGATTGATATTTCTCATATCTCTGGTTACAACAGTGTCCCGATTCCAGAACCGGCAACAATGGCACTGATCGGGATCGGGTTACTGGGGATTGCAGGTGTCAGCAGACGTAAAATAGTATAATGATATCAAGCTGCTATACACATAAATAGAAATTTTTACCATATTTTGTGTAAAATATATCTCAAACCTGTGAAGAATATTACCAGGGAATGATTTTTGATCATTTTTCACACCACGTTGCATCAATTTAAAAAATTAACTGAGAAGATCACAACGATCAGGCGAAAAGGAGGTTGAATGCGTTTTGTCCGCCAATGTACAGCCCTGTTTATTTGCTTTTTCTTTCTATTTTGTTTTATTGCTGATGTCAAAGCAGACACAGTTGACTTGTTTTCCGAGAACGCACCATATGCTGTAACCGAGTTGACGCTGACCCAATTGAATTTTTATAATACTGATGGGGTGTTAATGTCTCCGTTTTATTTTAATCCTGCTTCACCGAATATCAGTATGACAGACACTGTTAGTGTGGCGGAATATGATATCAGTTCTGGCGAAACGATCGAATATGAAGAAATCATCGAAGAACACGATGGATATGCTGTTGCCCAGGCAGGTGACTTTACCAAAGCGCAAACCTGGCCCGCACGATTTTTTGCCCAGGCCTCCACGGACACTCCAGAGCGCAGTGCCACTGCCCTGGTTCACCGTTTGCTCACCTTTGATAATCAGAACAACACGGGATGCTTTGAAATCGTTGGAAATTTAAGCTGGGATGTGCGCCAGAAAAGCCAATATGGGCAATCTGCATATTACAGTTTGTCTCTTCAATCTTTTCAGAATGACCAGCTGGTAGATCGAATTTTTTTTGACAATCGAGGGGATTTTACCACCGAGTCTGATTCAACAGAGTTTGTTCTATCTTTTGATATTGTACCGAAAGACTTTTTGAAAATTGACTTGAATCTTTCAGCATCGGTCTTCCAGTCAGAAAGCATGGCCGCAGTTCCAGAACCAGGTTCAGCAGTCTTGTTTTTTTCTGGAATTATCGGCATGATACTCGTTTTCAACAGGCGGCAATTTAAAAGCTGATTCATAAGACAGTTGGCATTTCTGGCGTGTGAACCATACCTTTTCTCTGGGTAGGGCACTCTTAGAACTACGTGTGTTTGAAAGTTAAAAATTAAGAAATGGTGGAGCTGAGGGGGATCGAACCCCTGACCTTACGGCTGCCAGCCGTACGCTCTCCCAGCTGAGCTACAGCCCCACGATGAAAAGCACCCATTAAATAATCGATTGTGCGGATTGTGTCAATATAAATTATTAAATTTTTTTCATCTGTGTTGTTTCACTCAATAAAATATTGACACAATGTTTGATGAAACGCTACTATGCACCCTTTGCGGGGCCATACGATTTTTATTTTGACTGGATAGTTAAGGAGAACAGGATGCTGCGTTACTTGCGTGAAAACACCGGGAACTGGATTATTAAAATTTTTCTTGGTATCATCGTGGTTGTTTTTATATTTCTGGGAGTTGGATCATTCAATTCCAATTCCAACCTGTCAATTGCCACGATCAATGATGAGCCTGTCTCGGTAAAAGAATATCAGCAGGCTTACAGGGCTTTGGTTGACCAGTATCGCGCACGGTTTGGTAATAATGTAACCGATGATCTGTTAAAGGCATTGAACGCAAAGCAACAGGCTCTTGACAGTCTGATCGATCAGAAAATCATGCTGTACGAAGCAGACAAGCTGGATATCCAGGTGTCGGAACAGGAGCTTCAGGACGCGCTTCTTTCCATAAAAGCGTTTCAACAAAACGGGGTGTTCAATCTGGAGCACTATAAACAGGTGTTGCGCCAGAATGCAATGACCCCTGAAATTTTCGAGCAGAATCAGTTTGATGCATTAAAACAGCAGAAACTGATGAATATGGTGTTGAGCACGATTCATGTTTCAGATCTTGAAGCAAAAGCGTGGTATGTTTTCCAGAACAGCAAAATTGCAGTGGATTATCTGGTGTTTGATCCAGCCCAATATACTGACATTCAGACAGATGACGCACAGGTGTTAAGCTATTATGAAGAACACAAAGAAGAATATAAAACCGCACCCATGCGGAAAGCGGCATATATCCGTTTTTCTCCGGCAGATCATACAGACCGTGTCACGATAGATCAGAATCAGGTTCAGGCATATTATGAACAGAATCCTGAAAAATATCACGTTCCCGAGAAAGTGGAAGCACGGCATATTTTGATCAAAGTGGCACCGGATGCTTCTGAAGACGATGTGACTGCCGCGTTCAACCGGGCCCAGGAGATTCATGAGATGGCCCTGTCAGGCCAGGATTTTGAAGCGCTGGCCAGACAATATTCTGAAGGACCGTCCAAAGACAGTGGCGGGTATCTCGGGACCTTTGAAAAGGACCAGATGGTCCAGCCGTTTGCGCAGGCAGCCTTTTCCGTCAAACCCGGTGAGATCAGCCAGCCGGTGCGGACGGATTTTGGATGGCATATTATTCAGGTGATGAACCGGTTTGACGCCAGAACCCAATCCTTTGACCAGGTGGCGGATCAGATCAGAACTGAACTGGAAGAGCAGACATTGCAGAATATTGCCTACGAAAAAGCAGGGGAAGCATTTGATGCCGTGATTGATGGCGATGATTTTGAACAGGTCGCCTTGATAGCAGATAAAACAATACAGATGACACCATTGTTTGATCGATCGGGTAACGGGTTGGCACTATCAGATAAGGCCGGGTTTGCACGCGCTGCATTTGAGTTGAATGTGGAGGTCATCTCTGATGTTTTACAGCTGGGTGAAGACTATTATCTGATCAAGGTTCTGGAAACAGCACCACCTGTTGTTCAGGCGTTTGATGCGGTAAAGGATCAGGTGAAAGAAGATTTTCTTGCCATGCTTCGAAACGAAGCAGCAAAAAAAGATGCAGCCCAGGCTGCTGAACTGGCGTACAAGAACCAAAGCATCGCCAAAGCAGGAAACGTACATCAAATGGATCCGCTGACAACGCCGCTGTTTTCACGGAATGCCGCGATTGAAAAAATCGGATCTGCTCCGGAGTTTGCTCAGGCGGGTTTCGCTTTGTCTGCGGACAATCAAATTTACCCTGAAGTGGTCGCACATGATGGTCGATTTTATGTGATTGGATTCAACCGCCAGGAAATTCCGGATGAAAATGAGATTGAACAAGGTCTTGAAGCGGTCAAAAATGAGATTTCAATGCAGAAAAAATCTCAAGCGCTTCAGGCATGGATGGCAGAAATCAAAACACAATACGATATCCAGTATGATGCACGAATGCTGAATTAGGAAGACCCATGATTCATCGAAAAGCTGCGGTTTGGACCCTGGCCGCAGCGCTGATACTGCTGGTTTGTTCATGTTCCCATCGGCCTGCGCTTCATCCGGTTGTCCCAAGGGGGGGTGCAGATCTGATCGACCCGGATATGGTTGTCGGAACGCTTCCCAACGGATTTCAATATATTCTTAAGCACAATGCCACGCCTTTGGATCGTGTCAATATTCATCTGAACATATTTGCCGGGTCAATGCACGAAACCGATGAACAGCAGGGGGTGGCCCATTTTCTTGAGCACATGCTGTTTAACGGATCCGAACATTTCAAGCCTGGAGAGCTGGCCCAATATTTCCCGACAATTGGTATGGATTTTGGTGCAGATGCCAATGCCCGGACATCTTTTTTTCACACGGTCTATGATCTGTCCTTGCCTTCTGGATCACAAACGCAGCTTGATGAGGCGTTTGTCATTGTTCAGGATTATGCCAAAGGCGCTTTGCTCCTGGAAAGTGAAATCCAGCGGGAGAAGGGGATCATTCTTGCTGAAAAGCGGGAAAGGGATTCTGCTGCATATCGGACATTCAAAAAAACATTGGGTTTTGAGCTTGATGGATCATTGTATGTTGACCGGTTTCCCATTGGAGAAGAAACAGTGATCCGTCAGGCTGACAGGAACCTGTTAAAGCGGTTTTATGACAGGTGGTACCGGCCTGAAAACATGGCGTTGATTGTTGTGGGTGACGCAGATGTAGACATGGTTGAAAAAATGGTGATAAAACGCTTTTCAGCATTAACGCCCAGAGCACCGTTTACACCGCACCCAATGAAAACAACATGGACAAAACGATCCGGCCTGAATGCATTTTATCATTATGAACCTGAATCCGGCAGTACAGATGTAACCATTGAGACACTCAACTGGAAACCCTTTGATCATAAAACCCCAGAGGATCTGAAGCTCCAGACCGTGAAACATCTTGCCGCCATGATGCTTCAAAACCGGTTGCAGCAGATGCTTGTTCAGCAGACAGCTGACTTTTCAGAAGCAACTGTTTTTTTTGATACGTTTTTGCAGCACGTTTCCATGTCTGCGATCAGTGCCACCTGCATACCGGATCACTGGGAAAAAACCCTTGGACAACTGGAGAATACACTCCGGCAGGCCCTGGTATTCGGGTTTGAACAACGGGAACTGGACCGGGTGAAAGCAGATTATCTGTCAGTGCTGGACCGGCAGGTGAGTCAGGCTGCCACCCAGCGAACAGCAGATGTGGCCCGGCGTATTGTAAGCACCATACAGCAAAAGGGACTGCTGCTGTCCCCGCTCCAGCGAAAAACACTTCTGGGTCCGTATGTTGAGACAATTACACGAAAAGATATCCAGCGTGTCATGGAGACATTGTGGTCAGGAAACGACCGGTTGATTCTGGTCACTGGAAATGCAGATATCGGGTCGCCATCACCGATAAACAAAATTCTGGATGCCTATCAAGATGCAGCAGCTGGAACGGTTTCTCCACACCAGCGTTTTGAATCTCAGCCCTTTCCCTACCTTGATGCAACGCCACGGCATTTCGATATTCATTCAAGAAACGACAATGTTAACGGCCTTGGCATCACTACGGTTACGTTTGAAAATCATGTCCAATTGAATTTAAAATCAACGGAGTTTAAACAAAAAGAGATTTTGTTCAAGGCGAGTTTTGGACCAGGAAAACAGGCCCAGCCGGTTGCCATGCCAGGTCTGGCATGGCTTGCCCAGACCGTTGTCAATTCCAGTGGGCTGGGAAAACTTGACAAGACCCAGCTGGATGATGTTTTGGCAGGCAGGATTATTGATATTGCTTTTGACATTCAAGAGGATGGCTTTGTTTTTTCAGGGGCATTTGCTCCTGACGAGGCAGGATCTGTTTTTGAACTGATCTGTCATTACATGAATGATCCCGGATTCAGGCAGAATGCGCTGGATCTGGCCAAATCCCGTTACCGGCAGCGCTATCATTCCATGGCGCGCACGGTTGATGGGGTTATGCATATTAACGGCGACCGGTTTCTGGCTGGAAATGATACCCGATTCGGTCTGCCGCACCCAGATCTGATTGATGAATATACCCTTGATGATATTCAAAACTGGTTGACAGTCTATTTTGATCAGTCTGCGTTGGATATCTCTCTGGTAGGTGATTTTGATATTGATCAGATGATCACGCTGGCATCGCAATATGTCGGCAGATTGCGGCCCCATACAGAGATCGCTCCAAAAACAGACAGCCCTGCGCTTCTGTATAATCGTATTTCTTTCCCAAAAGGTGAAAGCCGCCTGTTTCAAGTTGATACCCGGATTGATGCAGGCCAGGTGCGTATTGCTTTTTTGACGGATGATTACTGGAAAATTCGACTGACACGCCGCTTGTCGGTTTTGGCAAGGGTTTTTTCCGAGCGGCTCCGGCTTGAAATCCGGGAAGCATTGGGTGAAACATATTCCCCATATGTATACAATGATCCATCAATGATTTTTGATGGTTACGGCGTAATGCACGTGGTTGTCAACGTCGATCCGGACAAGCAGAAGCAGGATCTGGTCTGCCAAAAAGTACAAAAGATCATTCATTCCATGCGCCATGACGGGATTTCAAAAAATGAGGTTGTGATGGCGGTAAGTCCGGTTCTATCCCGGCTGAAAACCCTGGTGAAAACCAATGAATACTGGCTGAACTCTGTAATGTCAAACCTGATGCGCTATCCGGAACGGCTGAGCTGGGCAGCAGATATGACACAGGACTATGCGGCAATTCACCATGATGAACTTACTGAATTGGTCCGACAGTACTTTGTGATGGAAGACAGTGCCAGGATTGTGATTGAGCCGAAAAAAGAAATGGAGCCGGATTCCTGACCTGATACGTCAATGGACGTGTTCAGGATTGGTAGTGTTTGGGCAGTTTCTCCAGTTGTTCTGCAACATTGTGCCGAAGATAATAATCCAGGTCAAAAAGCTGTTTAAAGCTCAGGTCGGTAAATTGCACATGACGCTTTCTGACTTTCATTGAACTGAATGACGGGGCATTGGTCACTTCGTAATCAGATATGGTTTTAAATGGAAGATCGCCGACATAATATCCCATACTGCTTAAAAAGATACTTTCTTCAGCTGTTGCGTCAGCGTCGTTTTCTTCAGTGCTGGTGTCAATATACTTAAAGGCCAGTCCCCCCATGCTGATGTCGATAATCTGGCCCAGTTTATGGGAGTTGGGGCTGATGGCTGCATATGCGCCGTCAACTGCCTTGTACCGTTTATTTTTACGCCGCTCAACTGTTCTTTTCCGACCCACCATGAATGTTTATCCTTTATTCGGCTTATTGTTCAGCAATACAGTGTTAAATAATGCACAAAATATGCCATCAAAAGCATGTTCTGATTGATCAGAACACCAGCCGCCAAGAGGTCTGGTGCGCAGAGATCAGAGCAGAAAAATATATTAGAATGGTATTAAATTCTTTTTTTAAAAGTGTCAAGGGTTTGGCATCTGGTGTTGAAGATTTGTCTTTTTCTGTTGGTATCTGGAAAAATTAGTAATAAAATTGTGTAGTTTTTTACTTAAAAACTCACATTTTTTCCTTACCTCATTTTACTTGCGAAGATGTGATTCACAAAGAGCTATGGCAAGGCAGATTGTCTGATCACTTGTTTTCTTTGTGAACCCGGGCTTTTATGGCCATAAAATGGTCTTTTACCGACTGACATATCCCGTAATTAAAGCCGCGGTACTGGAGGGTGTTCAGTAATTTTTTCGTGAATTTCGCATCATCAAAGTGCTGCCAGGAGTGAAATTTTTTTTCAATGCATTTTCTGGCAAGGGTTTCATCCTCATAGCCGTCAAGGGCGGCGTTGATATCTGAGGGGGCAATGCCTTTTTGGGCCAGTTCATATCCAAGGGCAAACAGGGATTTGGGGTTGTGGCGCGCCCGGTTTTCCACAAACATCCGGGCATACTGGGAATCATCCAGGTACTGATCCGCCTTCAGGCGGGAAACAACACATTCAACTGTTTCATGATCAACGCCTTTCCCGGACAAATAAGCCTGCATCTGTGCCACAGTTCTGGGCTGAAAAGCCAGGTATCGAAGTGCAAGGGTCATGGCCTGGTCCTGTGTCACTGTTCTCCTGCCATTTTTTCCCACAAGGTAATGGGTGTTTTTAAGATTGTGGACATCATATCGATCAGGCCCTTGCCCACAGCGGATGGATGCAAAGGAAAAACACTGGGATCTGACAGCTTTCCAGAGGCTCTGACCGGGACAGAGACCAGCCTTCCCCCCAGAAGCGTGCTGATTATCGGAATTTTTTCGATGATCAGATCAACGGTTTTAAACGGTGCCACAAGGCAGGTCAGGTCAATCCGGTCGTTGATCGGATCAATCTGGCCTGAAAAAATCATGGCCATGTCCTGTCCGTCGATAATCGCGTGGGTTAGATGAATCACGCTGTCTTTGATATCTGCTTTAATGGTGATTTTTTTGTAGGCAAACCCCTTCTGGGTGACATCCGGGACAGCGCCTTTAAAGACATTGGATACGTTTAAAACCGATAAAATCCGTGACAGGAGTGTGAGCGTGTAGATGCGGCCCTGCCGGGCATCAAACACCAGTGATCCTTCCACGCCACGATTGATGTCCTCTGTGGGCACACCTTTTGCCAGCAGATCTCCGGAAAGAGAATATGCCCCATCCATAAAATTTTCTTTTTTTAACAGGCAGCTTAAAAGCGGTTGAATATTATCTGAATCTTCAGCCGCAAAGGGCAGGTCGACGTAGACTTTGCCATCTTTGATATTAATATACCCGCGGTAATTGATGCCGCATAAGTCTGCTGATTTGAGCCGGATATAGGAATGGTCTTTTTTAAAGGAAATGCTGGTGCTCACATCCGTGAAACACAGGGTTTTGAATTTGATTTTCTGGGCATTGAAATTGATCAGATTTTTCGTCAGCAGGTGAGGGGTTAACGATAATTCAGTGGATGCGGTCAATGCATTGAGATCAAGTGTTTGAACATGGATATTTAACAGATTATCCGCATCTGTGTGGATGACAACCGGCTGATTTTCGGTAAGGCGGTGAAGCTGTTTTTCTAAAAAGCTGCCGGGTTTTAAAAGTCGGTCAAGGGATGGAGTCTCCAGGCGGCCTTTAAAGTCAAACAACAGTGTTTGCCTGTCTTTTTCAATTGTGAGCTGTGCGTCTGAAACACCTGGATCTTCCAGATGGAGTAAATTGATATTCACGGAGGAAAGACGGCTTCCGCTCATCTCGATAAAAAGGCGCGGGCCTGTGCTGAAGGCCACCGTTCCCCGGAAAATTAATCCCAGTGTTTTTCCGGTCTGGAAGACCGCTGTGTGCAATTCAAATGGTGTCTGCAGGCTGGTGAAATAGATATTGTCTGAAAACCCTCCAAAGATCTGGGTCTGGTGAATCCGGGCCTGGAGATTCTCCAGTTTGACAGTGGTATCGGACAGCAGATATCTGCAGGAAAGGTTTTCAATCTGCGGGTGTGACGGCTTGTCAAAAAGTGTGACTGCTTCAGTTTTTCCTGTCAGTTGATATTTCCACTGTGATGGCTTGAATACCGGTCCTGACGCTGTGATGGTATCGACATACACGCTGCCGCTGCCAGAGGTGACCGGAGCGATCATCTGCTGCGGTGCCGGGTAGGTGCTTAACCATGGAATGGCAGAGGTCAGGTCAAGGATGGCAGATCCGCTTTTCAGTTCAATCCATGGGTCGTTTGTAAAATCCACAGCGGCAAACAGGTCTGTAATGTCGCAACCATTTATCCGGCCGGAAAATTTGTTCACCTGGAGATGGTCTGGCGTGTAAACGACCTGGATCTGATCAACGCGTATCTCTTCTGGAACTCGATCATATCGACCCATCGCCTTAAACGGTTTTGTTTTGACATACACTGAAGGCATGCGGGTATTGGGAGCCAGTTCTAAGCGCAGTTCAGTGGAAAGAGCGTGTCCGCTGATCTGTTGAACACGGGCCATTTCCTGGGCCAGCAGGGTTTCCGGAAGCAGTGAAATCAGAGTTTGCGGCAGCATGGCAAGATCAAGGTCAATCAGGAATCTGCCTGTGAACGGAACATTGTCATGGTTCAGCAGGTCGATGGAAAGCTGCCCTTTCCGGATTTTTGAAGTCTGGATACTGCCGGCTGCCGTGTCGATGTCGAGGATTCCATCCTGAATCAAAACATCCCCTTCGATCTGATCGGCAATCAGTTGTGTCTGCGGGATGTGTACCTTGCCTGAAGAGATCTTTCCCTCAAGGGTAAGGTGATGTTCATTAAAAAGCGTTTCAAGATTTGAACTTTCAAACGCCACAGTCACCCGCGGGACAATTCCATCCAGAAGAATGTCAAATATGGTTTGGGGAACAATCATCTCCTTGAACAAAATCCGGGACATTTCCCGTGCTTGATCAACGTGTACGGCATTTCCTGAGAAGCGGATTTCTGCTTTTTTTTCCTCTGGATGATGGAAAAACTCAACACCGACAGTGGCAGATGGATAGGTGAGAAGAACCGGCTGAACATGCACCTGCTGAACGTGTTCTGACAGGATGAATGACAGATCAACCGTATTGGCATCCAGCAGTATTTTTTGGGTGCCGGATGTGAATGCCAGACCACTTGCCCGGCTATTTCCGGTAACCGTATTGTCTGGGGTCAGTGTGGCAGACAAGACCAGTTGATCGATGGTAATACGCTTCAGGTCCAGATACCTGTTGAACTGGGGACCTGCAATTTGAGAAGGTGAAAAATGAAGCCCGTTGACAATGGTATCAATTTTCAGTTTGTTTTGCTGAATATCGTAGGAGACCGATCCATCCATCCGGCCAAAATAATCAGACACGGCATTGTGGATATCAATAGTGATGGCTGCCTGGTCATCCGGTAAAAATGTAAGGTGTTCCTTGAGGGCCTTGGTATCAAATGGAAGGGGAAAGACCGGTCTGGAACGCACTGACCGGTGGCCAGAATCTTTGACAGTTATCTGAGGGCTCTGGACAACGATTTTTCCCAGCCCCAGTTTGCCCTGTAACAATTGGCGAAAATTCAGATTGAATTGCAATTGGTGAATTTTGATATCTGTTTGATCATCCAGGTGCAGGGACAGGTCTGCCAGGCGGAGGGCGGGCAGGGGGAAAACCGCGATGGAAAAGGTGTCAGAGTAAATTCTGACACCGGATTTCTGATAAAGATAGTCAGACAGCTGTTCTTTTACATAGGTGGTATTGATTGCCCAGGCAGCCAGTAACGGAAGGGCGATGGCAACAGCAAGGATACCAATCGTGCAGTATGCGGCAACGCGTTTTATGTTCAAAAAACGGATCATTCAATTGAATGCACAAGTGATACAAAAAATAATGCATTGGGTATTGGGTACGGGTCCTGTATTACCATTGGTGCCCCAGACGCCGTGACAACTGGATGAAGTCAGCCATGACCAGGTGGGTTTGATCCATCAGAATCTTTTGATATCCATTCTGGTGTTCGCCGTCATGGTCCAATGCGGTTACCGGGTCTTTCCCCTGGGATTTTCGATAGGCATTTTCAATCTCCAGACCCTGCTGCTCATAGTGATCTTTTCGCTTCCTGCGGGTGTCCAGATTCAAGGAAAGACGGGTCTGGTCATTGGTCTGGGTCGCCAGTTGAATCCGTTTTCTTAAGTAGTTCAGCCCCGGGTCCTGCTCTGCACGTTTCTGGTAGGCAGCATCAAGTGTCTGGACAATGGTGTAAAGCGGCGGGTATGCCTTGTATGTTGCCTTGACTGTCTTGTCCCATGGCAGTGCTCCGTCAAGGGCGCTCTCGCCGACCTCTTCAAGATTGTAAACGTGAGGATACACAATGTCCGGCAGCACGCCTCTGCTTTGGGTGCTTTTCCCGGATACCCGGTAAAATTTGGCGCTGGTCAGTTTTAATTTTCCCTCATCCAGGGGGTGCAGTTCCTGAACACTCCCTTTGCCAAAGCTTTGTGTTCCCACAACAATGCCGCGCTGGTAGTCCATAATGGCACCAGCAAAGATTTCAGAGGCAGAAGCACTCATGCGGTTGACCATCACAACGAGGGGGCCGGTGTATTCAATACCGGGATCCTCATCAAAAAAGCGGACAATTTTTCTTTTTGTTTTCACCTGGACAGTCGGGCCGGATGTCAAAAACAGTCCGGTGAGTTGATTGGCTTCCTGCAGCGAGCCGCCACCATTGTTCCGCAGATCAATAATCAATCCATCAATCTGTTCCTGTTTTAACTGGGCCAACAATTGTTTGACATCACGGGTGGTGCTTTTGTAGTTTGCATCCCCCTGGTTATAGGCATTAAAATCAATATAAAATGTTGGAATTTCAATGATTCCGATTTTGTAGGATTGCCCTTCGTGGGAGATGGTCACCACCTGTTTGTGTGCGGATTGTTCTTCAAGTTTTACCTGGTCCCGTTTGATCTGTATGGTCCGAATCGTATCGCTGGTGGATTTGGCAGGAATAATTTTTAACCGTACATAGGAGTTTTTCGGTCCGCGAATCTGCCGGACCACATGATCGATTCGTTGACCGATGGTGTCGATGATCTCTCCTGTTTCTCCTTGCCCCACACCAATGATCTTGTCTCCAGGCATCAGTAAATTGGATTTGTCTGCAGGGCCTTTGGGAATCAGCCGGACCACCTTGGTGTATTCGTATTCTGTCTGGAGGACAGCACCGATGCCTTCCAGGGAAAGACTCATATTGATATCAAAATCTTCAGAGGCCCGGGGCGGGAAATATTGCGTGTGCGGGTCAAAACTGGCCGTAACGCTGTTGATATAAAATTGAAAGATATCTCCGGCAGTATTCTGGTTCAGGCGCGTCAGGCGGTTGGTATAAATCTTTTCCAAAAGCTGGGTGATGTCATCGCTGGTTTTGTTTTCAAGCTTCAGCATGATGATGTGGTTTTTCAATCCTTTTGTCCACAGCACTTTCAGTGCTGCCATATCCGGCATCCATTCCCGGGTTTTATGGTCAATAATGATGGTGTCCTCTTGTGTGAAATCAAAGCCGTCTTCCCAGGTGGGAACCAGGGAAAGGATAAATTCCAGGTGTTCTCTGGATCGGTCCATATATGTGTTGAAAATATCAAACCCGGTACCCAGATCCCCTTTTTTCAATTCATCATCCAGTTCAAACTGATGCGCTTTGAACTGTTTGATGTCCTGGCTGGTGAACAGCTGTCTGCCCGGGTCCAGCCGCTGGATATAGGAATCGAGAATGTTGGCGGACAAAGCGTCATTGAGCTTTTTTTCAAGATAGTGAAATCGTTCCAGCGCTTTGATGATTTTGATGGTCTGGGATGAAAACTCAGGCTTGGGCTGAATGCTGGATTGAGTGAATGCCCATCCGTTCAGAGGGACGGGCAGGAGAATGCAGATACAAAGACAGATGGTCACTATCTGTTTGGTTTTACTGTTCATAATCAATATCCTCTGGTGTTTCAAAACTGATGGGTCCGATTTTACCAGCCCTGAGTTCTCGTATCAAGACTTCAGATGCTTTTTGCAGGTCAACCTGTCCACCTTTTTTCAGGCATCCCCTTGCAGCCCCGATGCGTTCAATCAGTTCTGTCCCTGTTTGTGGTACAGATCTCAAGAATGGATAGCGGTTGCTCAGAAGATCCGGGTATGTGTGAATTAAAAACGGGGCGATGAAAACTGCAAGATCGGTGTAATCGATGGCTGTATCAGATATGGCCCCGCTGGCAGCCAGAAGATATGCCCGTTTCCTGGGCTCGATCAGCGGCCACAGGATACCTGGCGTATCGTATATATCAATATTATCTGCCAGACTGGTCCGTTGCTGGTGCCGGGTGACAGCAGGCACATTACCGGTTTTTGCGATTTTTTTTCCGGCAAGGGAATTTAAAATCGTGGATTTTCCGGTATTGGGAATGCCGACCACCATGATTTTAATTTTCCGGGCCCGGTTTCGACTGATCTGGTCTGTACAATAGTCCAGTGCTGTTTTTACCGGTTCCGGCTGCGTTCCACAAATGGAAACGGCTGGTGTATGGTTGCTTTGTTCAAAAAAATCGATCCATTTCTGTGTGGATTCAGGATCGGCAAGGTCGGATTTGTTGAGCACTTTTAAGCGGAACATATCTTTGCACAGCTGATCCAGCAGTGGATTTGAACTGGCATGCGGCAGCCGGGCATCCAGAATTTCCAGGACAGCATCCACGCGGGACATGGCGTTTTTCAGCAGCTTCTTGGTTTCAAGCATATGTCCCGGGAACCATTGAATGGGCATTTTATGATTTCTTTTCTGTAAAATAAGGGAGTAATTTATGGTGAAGCGCAGGATTTGATGCAATAATTCCGTTGTCCGGAAAGGTGTTGCTGCCATGAAAATCAGTGACAATGCCGCCGGCCTGCTGAACAATAAAGGCTCCGGCAGCCACATCGTAAAGGTTTAATGCCATTTCCCAGAATCCGTCGAATCGTCCGCAGGCCACATAACATAAATCCATGGCTGCAGAGCCGCAGCGACGGATATCTCTCAGATCCGGCAGTATGGTGCCAAGATAGTGCAGGTTGTTGTGTTCAAGCCCTGCCCGAAGGCAGGCAAAACCTGTGGCCATGACGCTGTTGACAAGCAGGTCAGTGGATGACACCTTGATCGATTGCTGATTCAGGAACGCCCCAGAGGTGCTGTCCGCAAAGAACAGCTCATTAAGGGCTGGGAGATAGACTGCTCCGTAAATGGTTTTACCAAGATGCTGAAGGGCGATGCTTACAGAATAAAACGGTTGCTGGTGAACATACGAAGTGGTGCCGTCAATGGGATCGATGATCCACAGATAGTCGGAAGAAAGGTTTTTTTTACCGGTTTCTTCTCCAAAGATGCCGTGTGACGGCCACGTGGTTTGAATCTGTTCAACGATAAAATGTTCCACTTTTTTATCCACAACTGTCACCAAATCTTTTCTGCCTTTAAAGTCCACCTCGGACCGTGTGAACAGCTGCTGTTCCCTGACGCAGATTTCACCTGCCGTGACAATGACATTTTTTAAAAATGAGAACACGATCTCTCCTGAATTCTGTGGATGAAACCAATCCAATAATTATGACATATCACAATCTGGTTTTCAAAGCAAAATACGTTTATTTTTCAGGGTATCGTGTGGCATTCCCCGGATTGACGAATGCTTGACTTTAAATCCCGACTTTGAGATGATTTTATATCTGTAAATGGATCGTTCACTGTAATTTGACAGCATCGCCTAAGGTTTCATATGTCACAGCAAAAATCCTTACATTTTTTTTTACCGATTGTTGTCAGCATCATCGTCTGCTGGCATGGTTTGGAAGCGCCTTGCACCGCTTCTGAAGTTTTTGAACGCCCATCCCGGCAGTTTGATACGCTGATGGGGGCCATCCGGTTTGAAACCGATATCTGGTTTTGCGATACGCGAATTCCCATTGAACAGCCTGAGATACGGGAACGTCTTGAAAAAGAGATGCTGCTGGCACTCTGGGATCAGCCACAGGTGATTTTGTGGGTCAAGCGCGCTGCCAGATTTTTCCCTCACGTGGAAAAAATCCTTGACCAATACGGGCTGCCCGAGGATTTGAAATATATTCCGGTCATTGAAAGTGCGTTAAAACCCCATGCCCGATCCTTCAGGAGTGCTGTGGGGTATTGGCAGTTTTTAAAGCCCACAGCACAACAGTATGGTCTCAGGGTTGATGCCATGACTGACGAACGAAGAGATATTTTGAAATCCACAGATGCAGCCTGCCGGTATCTGAAAGATTTAAACGATCGATTCAATTCTTTTTTGCTGGCGATCAGCGCCTATAACATGGGAGGGTATGCACTGCAAACGGAAATTGATGCCCAGCAGACCACGGATTTTTTTTCGTTGTATCTTCCCTTGCAGACACAGGAGTATGTTTTCAAGGCGATTGCGGTGAAGCTGATTTTTGAAAATCTGGATCATTATGGGTTTCACATGAACGCCTCAGACCTGTATCCGGCTTTCAGTTTCGATAAAGTAAATTTAAAATCTGATTTTCAACTGCCGATCACCTTGATTGCAGCGTCTGCCGATGTTCCATTCAAAACCATCAAAGAGTATAATCCTCATCTGCTGGGATATTATCTGTCAAAAGGGGATATCAGTATCAAAATACCCCGGGGAAAGGCAGAAGGGTTTAAAGAGCGCTTTTCAACACTGTATGCAGACTGGAAAAAAAAGGCCCCCAGAAACATTCATATTGTGAGACAGGGGGAGAGTCTGATCGGTATTGCAAATCAGTACCGTATGTCACTTTCTTCGCTGTTGAAATTGAATGGAATTTCTCAAAACGGGATCATTCATCCCGGTGACCGGCTGGTGGTTGAGTGAGGATCAGGAGGCAGAATCGTCAAGTTCTTCTTTTTTGGGTTTTTGTTGTTTTTTCAAGCAGGCCTTGTCTTCACGAATAATGGCACACAATTTGGGATTATGGAGCTCTCTGCAGGTTGCGTGATTGTATAACGGGCATTCAGGGTATTGCTTAGACATGTTCAATCCTTTTTTGTTATGCCGTGAAGAATATCGCATATATACCTTAATTTACGCAAATTTTCAACCCATTTTCCATGATGTACCGGTCTGACACGCACAGTGAAGACAGGCAGAAAAGAAAATCCACCAGTTTCGGGACACTGATGGGTTGATTGAATCCGCCCAGATGGGGTCCAGTGTTCAGCACAATATCCTGTCTGCCTTTCTGAATTGTGTTCACGGCACAATCTGTGTATCCCCTTGAGATCAGAAATTCCTGAAACTCGGTATCACTCATGCGCAGCTGATCTGGAATGCGCAGCGCTTCTTCCATATCATGATCCACTCCCATGGTCTCAATGAGGTCATCCACCAGCGCGATTGTGAAAAAACGGTCAATATGGGGAGGTGGAAAACCTGTTATTCCCTGATAGTATGAGATGAACACCTCCCTGAGGATATCTGTGAACAGTTTTTTATCAAACAGGCTCCGGGTATCAATCGGTTGTCCTGCATCATCAAGGCCAACCTTTTCAGGGGCCTTGTTGCGGAAAAAACTCCCCAGCACCAGAATAAAACCCAGGAGATGTTCTCCAATAAAATGGCGCAATTGGCGGGTGTTCGGGATGGAAACAAGATGTTCAAAATCCCGGATTCCTGACTGGGCAAAATTGGGAAAGCGGCTGGATTCAAGCCATCGATCCAGGCGGCCGCCCAGCTCCCATTGATACCGTCCGCCGTCGTTTCGCCGGGATTGCTGCACCCGGTTGTGGAACAATGGGATAATGGCGGTGTGGATCAGCCCTTTTGACACCATTTTTCCAAGCAGCCGGGCGTTCCGTTGAAACACTTCGTGCAGGGATGAATGGTTGTTAAAGACAGCCGGGTCATTTGGATAGTGAAAATATTCAGGGGTTGTCAGATAGACAATGGCGGTATGGCGGTCTGATATTTCAGGGTTTTGAAAGATGAAATCCGGAAGTGCACTCAGATGGAACACATATTTATCCTGAATGCAAACCGGTTCAGGAATGTGAAAACGTGATCTGCTGCAAGGTGGATGACAGCGCAGAAAGTTAAGCCAAAACGCTTCTGCTGCAATTTCGATGATGTTGTCGACAGATCTGGCAAACTTGATACACCCGGTTTTCTGTCCGGGCATTTTAAATTTCAGGGTTCTGCCATGCCAGTGCATGGGACAGTCAGCGTCAAGCTTGAGGTGGGAGAACAGCTTGGCATATGAGATGGGCAAAACAGCTCCGGCTGATTCCATGTTGATCGCAGGACCGGAAATATTTAATGGCAAAGACCCCAGTGCTTCTGCCACTGCTCTGTGTTTTCTGCCGGTGGTGCTCAGCAGCAGATTTTGAAGTTGAAAAAGTGTTGGTCCAGCCAATGGATGGGAACGGATTTTCGACAGCTGGATAAGGGTTTCGGCTGCGGATTTGTATAGGAAATATGCCTGTTTTTTATTGTCGAATTGATTCGAAGCAATCAACGAGACAAGCGATGATGTGGTTTGATCTGTGATGGTATCCGGTGACTTTTCCAGGTGCTGGCAAAGATAATCCACTGCCATGTAGGCCTGAGAAAAACCAATGTTCTGATTTAAAATCTGCTGTTCTGTTTGAACCCGTGTGTTCACTGATGTGAATCCCTTCCGGCCGGGAATTTTTCTGCCCTGGCTATTGGGAAAGGCTCTCTTCTTTTATGGGTACCGGTCCGGATGAATCAATGGTGATTTGGGGGGTCGGGCGATCAGCAGTACCGGAAGTGGTGCCTTTCTGCGGATTGATGATACTCTTCATGAGCAGATCCAGATCTTTTTGCATTCGGGTAATATTGGACACCAGTTTTTTGTCCAGCGTATTGATTTGGGTGGACAGGGCGTTGATTTTTTCATCCTGCTGGCCAAACTGTTCCATTGAGACGGTTTCCTGGCGCATACTGTTGAATTTTTTATCCAGAAGGCTCAAATCCTTTCTCAGTTCGGCAATCTGCTGTTCGTATGCAGACAGTTCCAGCAGGCGGGCATCAAACGCTTCTTTGAAAAGCCTGATTTCTTCTTTTATCTGACCTGAGGCTGTGTCAAGCCTGGACTGGGTCTCTTTAACGGCAGCAGCTGTTTTGGTATTCATGGCCCTGACCTGCTTGTCATTGTCCGTAACCGTTTGTGCCAGTTTGGATATCTGGGCCTGTATGGTCTGCTGGTCCGCCTTTTTGGTTAATTGACCCTCCAGTGCCAGGTTTTTTTTTTCAAGATCCGGCAGGGTATTGTCCAGGTCATACCGGTTTTTGGCGATCTTGACGTCTAAGGCATTGATCGTTTCTTCCAGCTGCTGCGATATGGTTTCATACTGTCCCTGTTTGGTGGCATCCACATCCGTGACCCGCTCTTTGATGTCCAGATAGGCAAAGACAAGAACCGCACCGATCAGGCAGGGAAGAATCACTGAAATAATGGTCATCCGGTTGGACAGTTTATCGATTTTCAGGGTGTTCATCTCTTCTACAAAACTGGAAGACTGCATCAGGCTGTCTGCCTCGTCTGTTTCCGGACGGTTGTCATTGTCAAATGTTGACGGGTCAGGCCTGAATTCATTTAATCCCATTGAAATATCTCCGGTTTACTGATTGTTGCGGGTGTTGTTATTCCCATTCAATGGTTCCCGGTGGTTTGGATGTAATATCCAGAACCACCCGGTTGATGTTGTCCACTTCATTGATAATCCGGTTGGAAATTTTTCCCAGAAGGGCGTGGGGCAGCTTGGCCCAGTCTGCAGTCATGGCGTCATTCGATGTAACGGCACGAATGGCAATGCAGTTGCCAAAGGTCCGTTTATCTCCCATCACCCCGACACTCTTGATGGGAAGCAATACGGCAAACGACTGCCATAATTCCCGGTACAGTCCGGCATTGCGGATCTCTTCCAGTAAAATCGCATCTGCATCTCTTAAAATGTCCAGCCGTTTTCTGGTGATTTCTCCCATGATGCGAATGGCAAGACCAGGTCCTGGGAAGGGTTGGCGCCAGACCAGGTCTGGATTGATCCCCAGTTCCAGGCCCAGTTTTCTTACCTCATCTTTAAACAGCAGCTGCAACGGTTCCACCAGCTTGAGCTTCATTTTTTCAGGTAAACCGCCCACATTGTGATGGGACTTGATAATGGAAGTCGGCCCCCCAAACGCGGATTTGGATTCAATAATATCCGGGTACAATGTGCCTTGTCCGAGAAATTCCGCACCGTCAATTTTTTCGGCTTCAGCTTCAAATACATCAATGAAGAGATTGCCGATGATCTTGCGTTTCTGTTCAGGGTCAACAACATTTTTCAAAGCGGCTAAAAAGGTTTCTGATGCATCGACAAATTTAATATTGAGATCCAGGCTGGCAGTCAGGTTTTTTTCTAGGGTCTGCTTTTCATTTTTTCTGAGCAGCCCATTGTCAACAAAAATACAATGCAGATTTTTGCCAATGGCTTTGTGAATCAGGGTTGCGGCAACCGACGAGTCCACACCGCCGGAAAGCCCCATGATCACTTTCTGGGTGCCCACGGCATTTTTGATCTGAGCGATGGCCCCATCACAGAAAGATTTCATGGTCCAGTTTTCCCGGCAGCCGCAGACATCAAATAAAAAATGGCGGATCATTTGAGACCCGTTGATAGAGTGTTCAACCTCAGGATGGAGCTGAAGCCCGTAAAATTTTCGGGTGTGATCTGCGATGGCGGCAATGGCAGTGTTCGGAGTGGATGCGGTGACTTCAAACCCTTCCGGAAGTTCGATGGCTGAATCACCGTGACTCATCCAGCACTGGAATCCGCTGTCCATATCCTTGAACAGGGGGAGCGGGTTTTTGATTTCAAGGCTGGCATACCCGTATTCACGCTTTTCAGCTTTTTTGATTTTTCCGCCCAGGGTGTGCACCATGAAATGCATGCCGTAGCAGATCCCCAGCACCGGAACGCCCAGATCAAACAAGGATTGATCCATGGTCGGACTGTTTTTTTCGTAAACACTTGATGGGCCGCCGGAGAGAATGATTCCTTCCGGATTCAGGGCTTTGATTTTTTCCACGGGGATATCCGAAGGCTCAACCTGGCAGTAAACCTTGTGTTCTCTGACTCTTCTGGCGATCAACTGGTTGAATTGAGAACCGAAATCAATAACAATTATCATAAAAATGGTGTTCCTGTATTAAATTTTGTTCAAGTTTTAATATTTCCTATAATATGGGCAAAAAAGCAAGATGTTTTTGACTGGATGTGGTTGCCATATCGCCACGAATGTGATTAAAGGAAACATATGTAAAAATCGTGTATTGAATCAAAATTGAGGAGTGGTTTCATGTATCTGGCAAGTGATTTAAGAAAGGGGTTAAAGTTTGAAATTGACGGTGAGCCCTATGTGGTTGTTGATTTTGAATTTAAAAAGCCTGGAAAGGGCCAGTCCCTTTATAAGTGCAAATTGAAAAATATGATCACCGGCAATCAGTTTGAGCGGACCTATCGTTCCGGGGATAAGTTCAAAGAAGCAGATCTGGAAGAACAGGAGATGGAATACCTGTATTCAGACAGGGATTCCTATTGTTTTATGAACACCACCAATTATGAACAGATTTTCATGACAAAAGATCAGCTGGGAGATGTCGTTGATCTGCTCAAAGATAACACGCTGTGTACAGTTCTGTTGTATAATGGGCAGCCCATCGGCATCACCCTGCCCAATTTTGTCAATCTTCTGGTGGTGAATTCTGAACCGTGGGCAAAGGGCGATACCGCCACCGGCAGTACAAAGCCTGCCATCCTTGAAACCGGGTTTGAGGTTCAGGTGCCTCCGTTTGTTGATCAGGGTCAGATGATAAAAGTGGACACCCGAACCCGCGAGTATGTTGAACGGGTCAATGAGTAGTTTCTCTCATATTTCTGATGATTTTCCCATAAAGAATGTCCTGATTGTTGATGATGAAGACAGCCTGCGCCTGCTGCTGGTCAAAGTGCTCCAGCGGGCAGGATTTGACTTTGAGCAGGCCAAAAATGCCAATGAGGCACTGG
>JAABSK010000227.1 GCA_011390435.1 Desulfobacteraceae bacterium
AAATGAAAAACAGGATTTTTCTTGTCCCGGACCACAACCGCTTTCACATCATCCAGGGTAATCACTTTCTGGGTACCGGTATAAGTGATCAGTTTCTCAAGATTGCCGGCAAACAGTTCAGGATTAAATCCGATCCATTCCACCAGGTGCTGAAAAACCTGTGGCCCCAGGGTTTTGTTTTCCTTTTTTAATGCAGCATCCGCAAGGTCTTTGAGCACTTGATTCTGCTCATCCAGATCCGCTTTTCGGATGCCCTGGGCTACAGAACAGTCAATGATCAAGCCTGTTTGGTCAATGCGTTTATACAGTTTTTTGCGTTTGTCACTTTCCACACAGGTGAGCACCAATCCGTGGTCTTCCGGAATTTTATGATCCAGACAATTCGCAAGCAGATCAAGATGGTCTGATGAGATGGGCTGACCGCCTTCAGACAGGGAGCTGCCATGAAATAGCGGAATATTTTTGACAACCACGAGTTTGTGAGCAGAAAAAAATGAAAAGGTAGTGAGTTCATCGATGATGTCGGGCACACCCACACGGGTCCCGTCAAGGGATTCAATGGCAAGATTGCCCTTCCATGTTTCTGAAACAGATGCGCAGAATGTATCACAGGCCTGGCGCACCAGATGGGTGTCACCATGGATCAGACATACCGGTGGCACCGGACCGGTTTTTAACCGGACGATTCTTGCTTCAAGATCCTTGTATTTAATGACGGCCATGAAACGATGATCGATACCGTTGAATCAAGAGGATCAGTGCCGCAGCAGATACCAGAAGCCCGATCCCTTGTGAAACGGAGATAAAGTCAAACAGAAAATTGCCCCGGTAATCACCTCTGAAAAATTCAATGATAAACCGGAACAGGGAATACAGCATCACATAACTTAAAAATACCTGCCCGTTGAACCGCTTTTTTCGGTGCAGCAAAATCAGAATTAGAAACAGGATAAAATTTGAAATCACCATATAAATCTGTGTGGGATGCAGATGAACACCGGTAGGAGCAAGACTTTCAGGGTGGGAAAACTGAACGGCAAAAAACAGGTCGCAGGTTTTTCCATAACAGCACCCGGCAAAAAAGCATCCGATTCTTCCCACGGCATGACCTAAGGCAATCCCCGGGGATAGAATATCAGCCATCTTCCAGAGATCAAGCCCCTTATGGGTTAAAAAGAGTGCTGTGGCCAGTGTCGCACCTAGAAAACCACCGAAAAAGACCAGCCCGCCATTCCAGATTTTAAATATTTCCAAAACATTTGTCTGGTAAACGTCATAATTGATCAGGACATACAACAGGCGGGCTCCGATAATCGCAGAAATCAGAATCACAAAAAAGATATCTGTGATGGTCTGTGCCGGGATCTGTTCGGATGCAGCAATCTTTTTGGAGACACTGATGGCAGTAAAAAGTCCCAAAGCGACAAAAAGACCATAGGTATAGAGGCCAACATCGCCAATGTGGAAAAGAACAGGATACATGGTTAAACTTCCGGAAGTTTGTTAAAAAGAATATGATAGATCAAAATGCCCATACCGATGCTGATGGCACTGTCTGCCACATTAAACGCCGGCCAGTGGGCAGATCCGATATAAAAATCTAAAAAATCCACCACCATGCCATGGGCAAACCGGTCAATCAGGTTGCCGACAGCACCGCCGAAAATCAGGGCAAGACCATAGGACAAAAACAGATACTCCCTGGCACATCGGCAATAAAACCATACGATCACACCTGCCACAATCGTTGACATGAACAGGAAGATGAATTTACGGATCTGGGGCGGCTGGTTGGCAAAAAAACCAAAAGCCCCCCCTGGATTCAGTATATGGGTAATATTAAAAAACCGGTCAACGACCACAACGGTTTCGTGCAGCTCAAGGGAAGCACGGATGATCCACTTGGTGACCTGATCTGTCAGAACCACTCCGCCGCTCACCAGTATCAGGCGCATCAGCTCCTTTGACGTTATGACCAGCCCTTTCAAACGACTCATGCCGGCTTCAAGATCTGGTTCAGGGCTTGCGAACACCGGTTGCAGGTGCCGTCATAGGCGGCATCACTGCCGGTGGTGGTATCGAATCGCCAGCACCGCAGACACTTCTCACCTTCAGCACGGGTGATCTGTATGGCAAGCCCGTCAATTTCCGCTGACTGGTAGGCAGATGGATCCAGCTGATCCACAAGCCAGGCACTGGAAACAATAAAAATATCGCTTAACGCTTCTGTCAGATTCTCAACCACAGCCTTCAAAGGTGTGTCCGGCAGTTGAATGGCCACGGCAGCATCCAGAGGGTGGCCGATCAGTTTGAGTTTTCTGGCGTCTTCCAGGGCTTTTGTCACTTCGGATCGCAACGCCCGGATCTGTTCCCATTTTTCAGCAAGCAACTCATCTTTCCATTCAGGATTCAGCACAACCATGCTTTCCAAATGAATACTCTGTTTCGGGTCAGACCCCTCTGGCAGGTGCTGATAAATTTCATCTGCGGTAAACGGAAGGATCGGCGCCATAATTTTCACAAGGGCATCTGAAATGATAAACATCACGGTTTGTGCATCCCTGCGGCCAGGTGCGCCTGCAGGCGATGTGTACAGCCGGTCTTTGATAATATCCAGATAAAACGAAGACAGATCCACCACACAAAAGTTGTGGAGGGCATGATAAATGGTGTGGAATTCATACTTTTCATATGCGGACAGGCAGATGCCCACCACCCGGTGCAGACGGTGAAGAATAAAACGGTCAAGCTCGGACATCTGGTTGATCTGCCGCATATCCGTCATCACATTGAAATCGTCAAAATTACCCAGCATGAACCTGCAGGTATTCCGGATCCGTCGATAGGCGTCCGACAACTGGCGGATGATATTGTCGGAAATACTGATATCTGCTTTATAGTCAGCAGATGCTGCCCATAGCCGGAGAACATCTGCACCGTACTGTTTGATAACCGAATCCGGAGCCACTACATTACCAACGGATTTGGACATTTTCCGGCCATTTTCATCAACAACAAACCCATGGGTCAAAACAGCCTTATACGGAGCGTTGCCTGTTCTGCCGACGGCTGTCAGCAAGGAAGAATGAAACCATCCTCTGTGCTGATCACTGCCTTCAAGATACATGTCAGCAGGACGGCTCAGATTCCCACGCTCTTCAAGAACAGCTGCGTGACTGATCCCCGAATCAAACCAGACATCCAGAATATTATGGTCTTTTTTAAATTCTGTTGCCCCGCATCCAGAACATTGTGCCCCCTCCGGCATTAAAAACCGGGCATCTTTTTCAAACCAGATATCAGATGAATGTTCGGTAAAAAGCTGATGAATTTTATCGACAGATTCACGGGTGACGTAAATCTCACTGCATTTGGTACAATGGAAGATCGGAATGGGGACTCCCCAGGACCGCTGACGGGAAAGGCACCAGTCCGGCCGGTTTTCGATCATTGAATAGATCCGCTCCCGCCCCCATGACGGAATCCACTGGACAGTATTGATCTGTTCAAGGCTTTTTTCACGAAGCCCCATCTTGTCCATGGAAATAAACCACTGGGGAGTGGCCCGGTAGATCACTGGTTTTTTACACCGCCAGCAATGGGGATATGAATGGGCCAGATTTTCATTTTTTAACAAAAGGTTCAGCTCTTTGAGCTTCTCATTGATCATGGCATTGGCCTTGAAGATAAACTCACCGCCAAAAAACTGGACATCATCGGAAAAAACGCCGTTGTCTTCCACAGGAGAATAGCATTCCAGTCCATATTTTCTGCCGGCAATATGGTCATCCGCGCCATGGCCCGGTGCAGTGTGAACACACCCGGTACCCGCATCCAGCGTGACATGATCTCCCAGGATCACCAGAGAATCTCTCTCATAAATCGGATGGCGGCACACCCGGTTTTCAAGGTCCTTTGCAGCAAGTTCTTGGACCACTTTATAATTGTCCATGCCCAGCGTTGCCATGACGTTTTCCACCAGCTCTTTTGCCATAATCAGGACTCCGTGCAGCTCTGTCTGCACAGCAGCATACACAAAATCCGGATGAAGACAAACCCCCAGATTGGCAGGAAGGGTCCAGGGGGTCGTGGTCCAGATCACCACAGATACCGGGTCTGTCACGCCGGGCAGAACATCTGACCAGTCCGACTGAACAGGGAATTTGACAAATATGGAAGGAGAAGTATGATTTTCATATTCAATTTCTGCCTCAGCCAGGGCGGTTTTACAATGACAGCACCAGTAGATGGGTTTTTTACCTAAAAACATATCTCCGGACAGGGCAAACTCTCCACATTCCTTTGCAATTCTGGCTTCATACGCATAATTCATGGTCAGGTACGGATCATCCCACTCTCCGATTACCCCGAAGCGCTTGAATTCCGATTTTTGTATCTCAACAAATTCAGCTGCATACGCCCGGCAGGCCTGTCGCACCTGAACATCGGTCATCTCCTTTTTTTTGCTGCCCAGTTTTTTGTCCACGTTGTGTTCAATGGGAAGCCCGTGGCAGTCCCATCCCGGCACATACGGCGCGTCATATCCGCTCATCTGGCGGGACCGGATGATGATATCTTTTAAGATCTTGTTAATGGCATGTCCCATGTGCAGGTTTCCATTTGCATAGGGAGGACCGTCATGGAGAATAAAGACAGGTTTTCCTTTCGACTGCTCTCTGAGTTGCTGATAGATATTTTTTTCATCCCATTCCTTCAGCTGCTGGGGTTCTTTCTGCGGGAGATTGGCCTTCATGGCAAACTGGGTAGAAGGCAGGTTCAAGGTCTTTTTA
>JAABSK010000228.1 GCA_011390435.1 Desulfobacteraceae bacterium
ACGGCTGGATCTTTTTTTGGAGGTTTAAATGAGAGTTATACTTAAAGAAACCATTGACACACTCGGCATTGCAGGTTCAGAATGCGAAGTTGCCCCGGGATACGGCCGCAACTATCTGCTGCCGCAGGGGAAGGCGATTATCGCAACCCCTCAGAACCGAAAAATCATGGAACAGACCAAAGCCAAGCTGGAACTTCAGATTGCAAAAGAAAGAAAGATCGCAGAAGAGCTGGCAGAAAAAATCAAAACCGTTATCTGCACGATCAAGGCCAAAGTCCATGAGGAAACCCGTCTGTACGGTTCTGTAACCACTCATGACATCAAAGATGCTCTGGACAGCCAGGATATCTCTGTTGAACGCAGATCGATCCTGCTGGCAGAACCCATAAAGGAACTGGGTGAATACAAGGTTCCCATCCGGCTGTATAAAGATGTTGAGCCGGAGATTACCGTTCAGGTAATTGCTGAAGAAAAAGAAGATAAATAATGTATTCCAGCATCCAGAAGGACACAGGCGTTTTCTTCTGGATGCTCATTATTTAATATTGTGACTCAAAAAAAACATATGGCAGCAGACCCGCTGCTGCACAAGACCCCTCCTCAGGATATCGAAGCAGAAGAATCTCTTCTGAGCGCTATTTTTATCAATAATGACAGCCTGCATGATATCATTGACATTCTATCTCCGGATGATTTCTACAAAGGGGCTCATAAAAAAATTTTTCATGCCGTCATTGAACTGGCAGTCAAAGATGAACCCGCTGACCTGGTAACCGTCGCCAATCGGCTCAAAGAAAAGGAAGAGCTGGACAGCGTTGGTGGGGCAGCTTATCTGGCAGCCATTTCCGATGCTGCCCCAGTAGCGGTCAATGCTGTCTATTATGCCGGTATCATCAAGGGAAAATCTGCCCTCAGGCAACTGATAACCGCGTCTTCAAACATCATCGAACAGTGCATGAAAGACAAAGGGGATTTTGCAGATATTCTTGATTTTGCTGAAAGCACAATTTTCAAAATCTCTGAAAAAAAATCCAAAAGTACCTTTCAGAGCCTGGGAGAGTTGATCAATCTTAACATTGATAAGCTTGAAGAACAGCAGGGAAAGACGGCTGGTTTATCAGGGCTGTCCACTGGATATCCCAGGCTGAATCAGATCACTTCCGGCCTGCAGGGATCGGATTTGATTATTCTGGCAGCCAGGCCCAGTATGGGAAAAACCGCATTTGCCCTGAACATTGCCAGAAATGTGGCCTTGGAAGAGCGCAAACCTGTTGCGGTGTTCAGTCTTGAAATGTCAAATCAGCAGCTGTCCATGCGGCTTTTGACCTCTGAAGCCCGGATTGATTCCAACCGGTTGCGCACCGGTTTTATCAGCCAGGAAGACTGGCAAAATGCAACAGATGCTGCAGGCGTTCTCAATGAGATGCCGATTTTCATTGATGATACCCCCAATATCACTGCCATGGAAATTCGGGCAAAAGCCAGGAAGCTCTATAAAAAACACAATGAGATCGGTTTGATCATCATTGATTATCTGCAATTGATGAAACCCCCGTTCAAATCGGATCGCAGAGATCTTGAAATTGCTGAAATTTCACGGTCCTTAAAAGCGCTTGCCAAAGAACTGCATGTGCCGGTTCTGGCATTGTCCCAGCTCAACCGCATGCTGGAACAGCGGGCAGACAAACGGCCCATGCTGTCAGACCTCCGTGAATCCGGCGCTCTGGAACAGGATGCCGACATTGTTGCGTTTATTTATCGTGATGAAGTGTATAACAAGGAAGCAGACAATCCCAAAAAAGGCATGGCGGAAATCATTGTTGCAAAAAACCGAAATGGTGCCACCGGAACTGCATTGATGCATTTTCACGGCCAATACACCCGTTTTGAAGAACTGGCCCCGGACACATATCAGGAATTTGAATGAAATATAAACTTCACGGCAATCTTACCGGCCTGAGAAACACCCAGATCAAAAAAGTCGAAACCCTTTATACCTATACCACTCCGTCTGACTATCTGGTTGATCCGGATCTGGCAGTGCTCCTGACACAGCTATCCCACGAAATCAAACGACAGATCGGCCTGCTCCTGGACCGGAACGGAAAAGTCATTTATGTCATTGTCGGTGATGCCCACACCGTAATGATACCAGTGACAGATGGATATCATGCCATACCCGGCCGGTTGAAAGGCCTCAGACTGATCCACACCCATTTGAAAGAAGAGCCCCTCACACGGGATGATCTCACAGACCTGGCACTGCTGAGGCTGGATTATATGGCAGCAATCTGTATTTCATCCGATGCCAGGCCCGGTACGGTGTACGCCGCTCATATTCTACCAGATGAAGATGCAGATCCATATGTGGTGCTGGCGCCGACCACCATTTCACATCTGAACATTGGATGCCTGGATCAGATACTGGCACTGGAATCTGAACTGTCCCGGAAAAACGCTCTTTACAAACCCGACTCTGACAGGGAAAATGCCTTCCTGATCAATGCGGTAACTGCCAGCCCTGAAGATGCATATGCGTCCATCGAAGAGCTCAAAGAACTGTGCAAGACCAGCCATATCAATGTGATCGGGGCATCAATCCAACGGCGCAAAACCATTGATCCAAAATTTGTCGTGGGCAAAGGCAAGTTGTCCAGCCTGGTCATCGAAGCGATCCAGAAGCATGCGACCATGCTGGTGTTTGATTGTGAGCTGAGTCCCTCACAAATCCGTTCAATTACTGATTTTGTCGAAATGAAAGTCATCGATCGGACCCAGCTTATTCTAGATATTTTTGCCAAGCAGGCAAAGTCACGGGAAGGTAAATTTCAGGTGGAACTGGCCCAGATGGAATACCTGCTTCCCAGGCTTGTGACAAAAAACACAGCCATGTCCAGACTGACCGGCGGTATTGGCGGAAGAGGTCCTGGTGAAACCAAGCTTGAAATCAACCGGCGCCGGGTCAGAGATAAAATCAATCAGCTGAAAAAAGAGATTGTCCGGATCCGAAAGCAGCGACAGCAGCAAAAATCCAGGCGGAAACGAAAGGATCTGCCCATCATCTCGATTGTGGGATATACCAACGCAGGTAAGTCCACACTGCTCAACACATTGACACAGAGCAACATCGATGCTGCAAACCGTTTATTTGCAACCCTTGATCCTTCCAGCAGGCGGCTTCGGTTCCCCCGGGATATTGAAGTGATCATCACCGATACGGTCGGGTTTATTCAAAATCTACCCAAAGAACTGATGGAAGCGTTTCATGCCACTTTGGATGAATTATCAGACGCTGATATTATCCTGCATGTCATTGATATCAGCAACCCGCGGTATCACCAACAGAAAACATCTGTGGAGGCCATCTTGAAACAGATGGATCTGGACAAAATTCCCACCGTTTTTGTGTTCAATAAAATCGATCGCATCGATCTTGCCGACTTTGAAGATCAGTGGCTTCTGAAACAGGGGGTATGCGTATGCGCAACCCAAAAACAGAGCTTAACTCCCCTGGTTGAAAAACTTGAATCCATGATCGGTGCGGATACCAATTTAGGTGTTGACCAATGACATCTTTTACACTAAATAAATAAGAAAAAATTGACCTGTTTTTTATATAAATTTGGAAAATGACACAGCGGCGGATCAGAAACATGATTAAAATTTCAATGCGAAATGATACCACAGACAAACCCGATTGTTTTGGTGAATTTAATAAAACCAGCAAACTGTGCTATAAATATTGCTCCATCTCAATTCGATGTTGTGTTTTTCATCATAAAAACCCCAAAATTGATATTCTGGAGAAATTGCTTATCCACAATCAATATGCTGCCAAATTACAATAGGATCTTAGTTTTTCAGAGGGGCTGACAAAAAAATTTTGCCGGGATTGAGAATGTGATGGGGATCAAACACCCTTTTGATGCCCCGCATCAGTTCAACCTGAACCGCATCGACTTCAAGGAGAAAAAATTCACGTTTTGTCATGCCCACCCCATGCTCTCCGGTAATGGTGCCGCCCATGCCGAGAACCGATTTAAACAGCCTTTCAATGGCGGCATGTGCCTTTTGAACCTGTAGCGGGTCTGATTTTTGATACATGATATTACAATGGATATTCCCATCTCCTGCATGGCCAAAACTGACCACTTTCAACCCAAATGTCTCTTGAATCTGGCTGGTTTCTTCAACCAGATCCGGAATTCTGTCAATCGGCACGACAATGTCTTCATTCATTTTATTCGGTGCAATTTTGTAAAGAATCGGTGACAGGGCTTTTCTGGCTGCCCATAGTTTCTGGGCATCTTCCGGGTTATTGGCAACAATATGCTTGACTGCACCAAAATGGTCACACAGTGATTGAATTTTTGCGACATCTTTTTGAACGGTATCCAGATCGCCGTCCACCTCAATGATCAGAAGAGCCCGCATTTCCGGAAGAATATCCAGCTGGATGTGATCCTTTACCAGCTGCAGGCAGGCATCATCCAGGTATTCAACACACCGGGGAACCACTCCGTGCTTCATGATTCCGGAGACCGCCTTTGCGGCATCGTGGACTGTGCCAAAAAAGACCGCCATTGTCTGTACTGCTGACGGCTTGGGCAGCAGTTTCAGCGTAATTTCAGTGACAATTGCCAGGGTTCCTTCAGAGCCGACAATCAGCCGGGTTAGATCATAGCCTGCCACTCCCTTTGCTGTTTTCACCCCGGTGTGAATAATTTTCCCCGACGG
>JAABSK010000229.1 GCA_011390435.1 Desulfobacteraceae bacterium
TCCCCTTATAGAAGCATAAAAGAGGATAAACTCAAACAATTATGGCAACAGGAATCAGAACTCTTTAAGAAAAGGACGTCACATTCCTCTCAGACGTTCTGTGAAGCGCAGAAGATGATGCTAAATGGTGTTCCAATGCCCTGGATGGGGGATTGGGGAACCCTTTACCCTGTTTTCGTTGATCAAGCAAGGGGAAACAGAATCACTGACATAGACGGCAATGAATATATTGATTTTTGCCTTGGTGATACAGGTGCAATGTTCGGCCATTCTCCAGAACCAGTTATTAAAGCAGCGACAGATCAAATACAAAATGGCATCACAACCATGCTTCCCAGTAAAGATTCCCTGGCCATTGGCAGGGAACTCGGTAAACGGTTTGGTCTTCCGTTCTGGCAGTTTGCCATGACAGCAACTGAAGCCAACCGTTATGTCATCCGCAACTGCCGGGCATTAACCAATAGACCAAAGATTCTTGTCATGAACGAATGTTATCATGGGAGTCTTGATGAATCTCTGCCGCATATCGGGCAAAATGGAAATCTTGAACTTCGTACGAGTTTTGATATGAATCCGGGTCTGCCCAAGGATGCCTTGACCCGTGTGGTTGAGTTCAATGATACAGCAGCCCTGGAAAGAGAACTGGCCTATAAAGATGTCGCCTGTGTTTTGGCTGAACCCCTTATGACCAATTGTGGCATGGTTCTGCCTGAGCCCGGATACCATGATAAACTCCGTGAGCTTTGCACGCGATACGGTACATATCTGGTCATTGACGAGACCCACACCTTTTCCAATGGACCGGGTGGTTATACAGCAGCATTTGGGTTACAACCTGATTTTATTACGCTGGGCAAATCAATCGCCGGTGGAATCCCTGTCGCGGTATATGGTTTTACATCAGAAGTCGCGGATGCGATCAATGCAACTTATGGCCGTAAATCAGTCTCCGACCCCATGGGAATAGGGGGAACTTTGACCGGCAATGCGTTTGCTCTTCACATTGTTAAGGAGACCCTTGAAAAAGTGGCGACTCCGGATGCATTCGATAAAATGATTGCCGGGCAGAACCGCTTATCTGACGGACTTGAAGCCTCCATAAAAAAATATGATCTTCCCTGGAGCGTGACCCGGTCCGGAGCACGTTGTGAATTACAGTTTATGCCCACTCTCCCGGTCAACGGCACGGAAGCAAAAAAATGTTTTGACTGGGAACTCATGTACTACACACACCTGTTTTTGTCGAATCGTGGCTTGATTATTACACCATTTCACAATATGATGTTGACTCCACCCATGGCGACGATTAAAGATATAGATCTTTTAATAAATGAATGGGATGCCTGTATGCTTAAAATAGCAACAAATAAATAACCGGGTAAAAACCAACAAAGGAGGAAGACATGAATCAGCCGATGGGAAGACCGATTACGAGACGATCGTTTGTTAAAAGAGCTGCCGCTTTTGGTGTAGGAATGGCCCTGGCCCCAAGCATGGTTTGGAGTGCTGAAGAAAAACTGCTTAACGTATACAACTGGGATACCTATATTGGTGAAAATACCATTTCCGAATTTATCAAAAAGACCGGAATCAAGGTCCAATATGACCTTTTTGCCAACAACGAGGAGCTGTTCGCCAAGCTCAAGGAAGGCAATCCCGGGTTCGATGTCATCTTTCCAGCCGATTATATGGTCGAGACTATGACAAGTGTGGACATGCTGGTACCTCTGGATCACAGCAAAATACCCAATATAAAGAACATCGATCCGGATCCCAACTTTTCAAATCCGGCTTACAGTCCGGGTATGAAGTATGCCATTCCCTATATGTGGGGTACCATCGGGATCGGTTACCGAAAATCAAAGTTTAAAACACCGCCAACCAGCTGGAAACCGTTACTGGACAGCGACGAGTTTAAAGGCAAGATCGCGCTTCTGGCAGATCAACGATCCTGTATCGGCATTGCTCTTAAATATCTCGGTTACAAGCTCAATTCCGTCAATCCCAAGGAGATCGCTGAAGCCAGGGACCTGTTGATCAAACAGAAGCCCAATATCAAATCCTTTGCCGAGGATAACGGGCAGGATCTTCTGCTTTCCGAAGAGTGTGATGTTGTCATGGAGTGGAATGGTGATATCGTTCAGATCATGGCAGAGGATAGTGATATCGGTTATGTGGTGCCCGACGAGGGCGGGGTTGTCTGGATAGACAACATGTGCATACCCAAAGGCGCACCGCATCCTGAGAATGCCCACGCGTTTATCAACCATATTATGGACCCCAAAGTCAATGCGGACATCGCCAATTTTATACATTACGGCACCCCGAATGCAGCGGCCCGTGAATATGTTCTTCCCGAGGATCTGAAAAATCCGGCCATTTATCCCACCAGCAGTGCTATCCAGGCATCAGAGGTGGTCGTTGACGTGGGGGATAATGCCAGGCTGTTTGACGAGGCATGGGTGGCAATTAAGGCCGGCTGATAAAAATGGAAAATTGGCGTGATAACAAACTGGCCGCGGCTATCCTGTTGGTGCCGGCTTCTGCCTGGATTCTGATTTTCTTTACATTGCCTCTCGCTATTGTGTGGGTATACAGCTTTGGCGAACGGGGTCCCCAGGGACAGACCATTCTGGCCTTCAGCCTGGAAAACTACGCACGCACGCTGGAGCTGATTCATCTGGGCATCCTCTGGAAGTCTGTCTGGACTGCCGCGGTGACCACCCTCATCTGTTTTCTGATGGGATTCCCTCTGGCAATGGGTATCGCGTTCGCCCCGGCCCGCTATAAAAATATCCTCCTGCTCCTGGTGATTTTACCGTTCTGGACCAACCTTCTGATCCGAACATATGCCTGGATTGCTGTCCTCAGAACCCGTGGATTCTTGAATTTCGGTCTGGAATGGGTACACGGCCGGCTGGAGGCATTATTTAATCTTGCCGGCCGGCCGGGAGTCATGGGTACTTTTCAACCCCTGGAACTTTTATACAACCACTCGGCCGTTGTTATCGGCCTGGTCTATGTGGCACTTCCCTTTCTTGTCCTGCCCATTTACGCAACCCTGGAGAAAATGGACCGGTCACTCCTGGAAGCCAGCCTGGACCTGGGTGCGAACCAGTGGCGGACCGTTTTCAGTGTGACCATACCCCTTGCCTTTCCAGGCATACTGTCCGGCCTGTTGATGGTATTTATTCTGTCCCTGGGAACCTATCTGACACCGGTATTGCTGGGTGGTACGAACAGCATGATGATCGGAAATCTCATCGCACAGGAGTTCGGACCGGCCAGGGACTGGCCGTTTGGATCGGCGCTTTCGTTCCTGCTGCTTTACATCACTTTTATCATTCTCTGGATCAGGGCGGCTGTTGCCTCACGATCGAAAGGAGTCAGCTACTGAACATGTCCAACCCGTCACCCATAAAGAACAGCAGCCCTTCTTTGCCAGGAGGGGACGCGAATAAATCACGTCCCACGCCGCTGGAATACACCCGCAAGAGATGGTTCCGGATTGTGATGCTGCTGAATTTTATTTTCCTGTATTTTCCCATCGTGTCGCTGGTTGCTTTCAGTTTCAACGACAGCCGCAGAAATATTACCTGGCAGGGATTTACCTTCAAGTATTATGTCAAAGCCTTTCACAACCAATCCCTGTTCGATGCCTTTATCAACAGCCTGATTGTGGCCGGTATTTCCACCGTGGTGTCCACCATACTGGGCGCCATGCTGGGACTGGCGCTTTATCGGTTCCGATTCCCGGGGAAAAATGCGTTTGACGGCTGGATACACCTGCCGATTATCATCCCTGAAATCTGCATGGGCGTGGCCATGCTGGCCTTTTTCTCACGGCTGAACATCCCCCTGGGACTTTTTACCATTACGGTAAGCCACATTGCTTTCAGTTTGCCGTTTGTGGCAATGGTGGTCCGGTCCCGCATGGCCGGGTTCGACCACTCCCTGGAAGAGGCGGCCAGGGATCTGGGTGCCAACCAATGGGAAACCTTCAAGGATGTTACGCTGCCTTATATGGTTCCCGGCATTTTTGCCGGGGCATTGCTGGCGCTTACCTTATCCCTTGATGATTTCGTGATCACCTTTTTTACCTCGGGGCCCGGGTCAACGACGCTGCCCATAAAGATTTATTCCATGGTACGTTTCAGTGTCACCCCGGAAGTCAATGCGGCTTCAACCGTATTGATCGCTTTGACCCTGATCCTGGCAGCCGGAACCATGATCATTCAATCCCGCAGCCGAAAAAACAAAGGACTACCCATATGAGCGATCGGCAGCCAATCATCAGCATTCAGAATGTCACCAAGATCTACAACCGGATGGTAACTGCCGTTGACAACGTTACCCTTGATATCTTTGAAGGAGAGTTTTACGCCCTGCTGGGACCTTCAGGATGCGGCAAGACCACCCTGCTTCGAATGATTGCCGGTTTTGAAAACCCGACCACCGGACGGATCATCGTCGATGGCCAGATCATGGAGGGTGTGGACCCCAATCACCGGCCGGTCAACATGGTTTTCCAGTCATATGCGGTATTTCCCCATATGACTGTCGCCAAAAACGTGGCTTATGGATTAAAGGTTTCCGGTGTTCCAGCACGTGAGATTAAAAAACGGGTTCCCGAGGCACTGGAGCTCGTGAAGCTGGGTGGCTTCCTGAACCGGATGCCTCACCAGCTGTCGGGAGGTCAGCGGCAGCGGGTTGCCCTGGCAAGGGCACTTG
>JAABSK010000230.1 GCA_011390435.1 Desulfobacteraceae bacterium
TAAAATAGTAGAAACTGATGCCCACGGCCAGAAAAAGCGGGATCAGGGGAATGACAATCATATAGGTCAGGATGTTTCGCTTGATCCGCCTGGTCCGGGTATCTTCTGACATGTTTTTTTTGTCCATCATGGTCTTCCCTTGAAAGTCTCTGGATCTCTGACACTGACCACCGGCACGGGAGAATGACGGAACACCTTTTCCGCCACACTGCCGAACAGCACGCGGGACAGATTGCCCCGGCCTTTGTTGGCCATGACAATGAGATCCGCTTTATGATTTCCAGCTGCCTGAATGATGCTTTCCCATGGAATTCCCACATCGATGCTCAAGGTCATGTTTTCCCGGTATTCCGAAAAGTCACTGTTGATAAGCATGGTCAGCTTTTCATGGCGTTCCTTTTTCAAGTCCCGGACATAGTTTTCCACATTGAGCCGATCCGGATAATGCTGGCTCACCATTCCCACACTGGCCACATCCCGCTGGTTGATGACGTTGAACGCCACAATCTGTGCCTGGTTTCCTCTGGCAATTGCCACAGCGGCCTCCAGGGTCATCCGGGTATACTCGGAGAGATCCACACAGGCCAGAATCGTATCGATTTTTTTCATTTTACCCCCTCGTTTCTTTTTTTCAGAATCATGGCACCCGAAAAGAGCGCCTGTTAATGAGCGAATCAGCAATTAGCATGCCATTTCCGTTTCACTGGATTTCACCGGTTTCATAGACCATTCAGGCAGCTTTTGGGGACATGCTCCTTGATCGGGTGTCAGCAATTTTTACGGGTTGATAAACTTATCAATAACGATTGTTCTCACCTGTTTGGCGATATAAAATTTGCGGGGAAGGATAAAATATCCTCCCCCGTTTTCTTCTCTGCGGTTTTCTTTGCAGACGTTTTATTTATTTATGATCAGTTCATAGCCCGAACTAGTTAATTTTGCAGGTGTTTTCATATTATCGATATTTCCCGGCATACCCGCCAGGGGATACCACAGGGCCATGCATAGAGAAAGAACAATAATTCCCAAAAATGACCGGAACAGAAGGACCTTGAATGCCTCCCACTGGGAAAAATAGCCGAACCCGTATGCAATCAGTGTGGGTGGGCACCCGATGATCAGGAGCACAAAAGTCGTGGCAAGAGGGACGGACATGGCAATGGGCACCACGGGCGTCCCGGCCAGGTCCGCCATGGGAACCACCACGGGAACCAGCAGTGCGGTGGCTGCGGCATTGGCCATGAAACTGGTGATAATGGCACTGAGCCATGAGGCACCGGCTGCCACCACCGGCCAGGGGGAATCCGTAAAGATCGGAAAAATCTGGGTGGCAATCCACTTGCCGGCACCGGTGTCCAGCATGGCAACGCCGAGAGAGAATCCGGCGCCGAAAACCATGATGGGATTCCAGGGATATTCCGCCAGACATTTTTTCCAGTCCACCACCTTAAAGACCATGCATACCACAATAAACAGGCCGCCGATGGCCGACACATGGATCTTGGTCAGATCGGTCATGAACCAGAGAATAAATGTTACCGCAAGAATCCATGACAGCAGTTTTTCATTTTTCTGCATAGGCGGCATTTTTTCAATGGAAAGTTCAACGGGCAGTTCCTTAATTTTGGGAGGATAAATAATCCAGACCGCCAGCCAGGTGGCCAGGCCGAGAAACAGAGACGGTACAAATTGATACAGCATATATTCCATGAAACCGATATTGTAACCGGTGATCTGGCCGAGAAGTTCTGCGGAAGCCGGAGAACGGCCGCTGCCCAGGAAGGTCGCGCCACCGCCGCAGGCTGAACCCAGCGGGATCATGAACATGAAATGCTTGGTAAAGCTGTTGCTCTTGTCCGGGGTAATGCCCATTTTAAGAAACATGGGCATCATGGCATAGAGCAGGATAATGGTGATGGTGGCATCATGGGTCCATGCCGCCAGGAAAGTCGCACCCATGCACAGGGTGAAACTGAGCCGCTTGACATTGGTGCCGCCGATTTTCAGAATATAGGACATCAGCCGGTTGGGGATGGTGGTCTGCCCCAGCATCACCCCGAGCATGATAATAAAGAAAACAAAGACAACCGTCCGGTTGGCATAGGGCTCCCAGGCTGCTTTGGATGACTGGATCTTGAACATGATCATTGCACAGCCGACACCGATGGAGGTCACGCCGATGGGAATCGCTTCGGATGTCCACAGCAGAACCACCGAGACCAGCATGGCAAGAAAAGCATGCCCCCTTGTTCCAAGTGCTTCCGGCGTGGGGAGCAGCCAGACCAGCAACCCTGCGGCAATGGAGATGATAATCCACTTGAGAGCAAATTTCTGACTTTTGTCAGCCACACCCTCTTCTTCTATTTTTTCTACACTAATTTCAGCAGTCATTTGTTTTACCCTCCTGTCAGATCATCGGGTGACAATATTCACGATTTCAAAGAAAAGATCCTGTTCTCTCAGAATACCCGTCACTTTTTGACCGGATGTAACGATCAGCCGGGTTTTCTGGGTTTTAAACAGCAGATCGGCGACTTCCATGAGATTGGCGTTTTCATCGATCATGGTTGGCGATTCCAGAGAGAGGTCACCGATTTTTTTAGCGGCCAGCTCCTTCATCTGTAACGTGAAAAGTCCGTCCCATCCCCCGGTAAAGACATGGGAGAACCTTACACTGTCCGCCATGGATGATTTGGGAAGCGACAGGTAGAATGGCCTGACACCTTTGATCAGATCCTTTATGCTGATAATACCGATCAGTTTTTTCTGCTCATCAAAAACCAGGAGAGAGCGATGGCCGGCATTCCGGATCAGGTTACTGGACACCAGTTCGGTCAGAGAGCTCATGAGCTTGACTATAGCCTCCCTGACCGTCATGTCGACGCTGACGCTGGAGTAGTTGTCGATTTCGGTCATGATGTCTTTGACCTTTTTTTCCGTCCGGGAGGTACCGGTCTTCCTGACGGCATAGGCTTCATTGATTTTTGCGGCGAGGATATCGATATCGCAGGGTTTGATCAAGTAATCGAAAGCCTCAAGTTTTCGGGAATTGCGGGCGGAATACTCATTTCCATGCCCGGTGAGCATAATAACCTGGGTATCCGGTGCTATTTTCTTGATTTCCGCAAGGGCTTCATGCCCGTCCATGCCTTTCATTTTGACATCCAGAACCACCACATCATGGGGGGTGTTTTCCAAGATGGCGATGGCCTCTTCCCCTGATGCGGCAATGGTTGTTTCAAATCCTTTTTTTCTCAGGAGAGTCGACGCTGTTTGACGAAACTGTGCCTCGTCATCCACCATCATCACCTTTGCTTTTTGAGTCATGTTGTGTTTTCCTTTCATTAACGGTTAATTGACAGCCGGCAGGCTTCTGCTCCCGCGATTCTTTCATCTCTTCATGTCCGGTTTTTTTTGAATTCATGCTACCTGTGAGCAACTATGGTGCCTGAACGTATTTCAACAAATATAAAAATATAACTATCTGAAATATATAATATTTTTTGTTTTATATGGATTTGGGCTTTGTTTTTTTTCAATCCGATGTCAGGTTATTTTGCGTATAGTAACTAATGAACGGATCAGCAATTGCTTCAGACGCCATCAGGGCTGCTTTCAGGACATGCCCTTGATCGGATGTCAGCTATTTTTACGGGTTGAAAAAATTCTCAATCCTGCGCGGAAAAATGATTGGTTCACGGAAATCTGAAACTCCGAAGATTACTTGACATTGGTCCGTCTGACCGGCGGATTCAGAAACGATTGTTCTCAACTGACTGTCGGTATAAAATTTGCAAGAATGGGAAAAAACCGGGACCTGATTTTGTTGACAGGCATGCCGAAATTATTTTACAGCCCATAAATCTTTTGATAATACTTTTAAATTTATGCGGCTTACAACAGGACAGGAGAAATCATCATGAAAACCACCCTGGTCAAAGACATCATGGTTCCTCTGGCGGATTATGCCACAGTGAATGAAAACGCCACCATGGCGGAAGCGGTCCTGGCCCTGGAACAGTCCCGAAACCGATTCGACAAGGAAAAACTCAAACACCGGGCCATCCTGGTCACCAACAGCCGGAACCGGGTGGTGGGACGGATCAGTTATCTGGATTTTCTCCAGGGCCTTGAACCCAAATACAATGAAATTGAAGAGCTCTACCATACGATCAATCGAAAACTGGGATCTAAATATCATCTGGTGGCGGATTACTCCCCGGACCAGTTTCAGGCCCAGATCCAGAAGTACCATCTCTGGGAAAAACCCTTGAACAATCTATGCGGAAAGGCCGCCGCCTGTCTGGCCAAGGACTTCATGCATGTTCCCACGGAATCGGACTTTATTAAAGAAGATGCCACCCTAGACCAGGCCATACACCAGTTTGTTCTGGTCCGGACCCAGTCTCTGCTGGTAAAAAACGCCCGGGACATCACCGGTATCCTGAGGCTCAGCGATGTGGTGGAGGCCATATTCAGCATGATAAAACAATGCCCGGTTCAAGATCGGTAAAAAACAATCAAAAATATATTCATCCGGTCATTCAGGCGTGAATGGGGGCGGATGATCAACAACAGAATGGATGCTGTCATACATCAAAGGAGATCAAAATGGTAACCATGGTTAAAATGCGGCTCA
>JAABSK010000231.1:0-254 GCA_011390435.1 Desulfobacteraceae bacterium
TGATCGATGACCTGTGCAGGTATCTGGAACGGGCCGGGAACAATCACATTCCATTCATTCGTACCGGTACCAATGGGTGTATGTTTGCAAAAAGCCATCGCCCGGATTTCACAGACAAAATTCATACACTGGCCAACCGGCTGGCAGCGACACCTGTGAGAAACTTCTGGATCAGCATGGACTCATCATACCCTGACGTGCATGAATCCATGCGGGGTTTTGATGGTGTTGTGAACGGAATTGCAGCCGCACTG
>JAABSK010000231.1:264-4614 GCA_011390435.1 Desulfobacteraceae bacterium
TTAATCTGGGAATTAATCGAAATCTGGGCGGGACCGCAACCGCACAGCTTGCACCAGAGGATTTTCTGCACAGCGATCACTATGAAGCAGCTGTATATTTTGAATATAGCCAGGCTTTTTCCAAATTTTTCAAGCAGGCAGTTGACCTTGGGTTCACCATTGTCAATGCCTGTTACCCCATGAGTATCGATCCGGAAAAGCAAGAGCTTTCTCCGGTCTACCAGGCAAGCACAGCTGACCATATTGTTTCCTACCGTCGGTCAGAAAAAAAAATGATTTTCCAGGCCCTGCACGACACACTGGAAAAATTTCGCCATACCATCCGGATCTTTACCCCGCAGTCTGCATTGAATGCATTGATCAATCAGTACAGTGATTCCCCTTCTTTTACCAGTGCCCCGTGCCAGGGCGGCATCAATTATTATTTTATTGATGCCGCATCCAGACACACATTTCCCTGTGGATACCGCGGCAGGGAAGATTATGGCAGATACTGGCAGATGACGCCTGCTGCCCAGGTCAGTGAATTTCACTGCAGGCAATGCGACTGGGAATGTTTCCGCGACCCTTCTGAGCTTGTGGCACCGGTTCTGGACCTGCTTTCAGCGCCTGTTGCCTTTGCCGGAAAACTCATAAAAAACCCGTTTCATTACACACTCTGGGCAAAAGATCTTCTGTACTACCATGCATGCGATTATTTCAACGGCCGGGTTCCACCGGACTATCGCCGGTTAAAGCGGTTTGAAAAACAATAGACAAAATCATACTTGCCATACCGATACCACCCTGATAGACAGATAGCGGATACATTGAAGATTGACTGAACACCTTGTGGAGAGATACCATGATTGACAACTATGCCAGACTGGTTCAGGAAAATCTGAACCGTCTCTATCAAAACCTGCCGGAAAATCTGTCTGCATCCCTTCCGGCACAGCAGAACGGACAGCAGTTTTCCTTCAAAGCCTTTGGAAATACCTGCCGGATCACTCCGGAAAGAATTGACTGCGATGGCGCGCCCTACTCGTCCATCCAGGGCATTCTCATCTCCCTGTATGCATTGAACGCCTGTTCAGACCAGTGCCTTGCCACACCATTTAAGGCGTTCAAAGAATTTCCAGACAGCATGCCGTACGTGGGGGCGTTTGCCTCTCACACAGAACAGGTTCTGGTGCCGTATGTAGACCGGATCAAATCTGAGACAGAAACCATCACCCAGGCTCTGGACGGCGACACTCCGCCTGCAGGAACAGCCGGTGACTTTGCATTGATGGTCTATCCGTTGCCGAAAATTTGCCTGTGCTATGTCTTTTACGAGGCAGATGAGGATTTTTCAGCATCTGTAACCTGCCTGTATTCCAACAACGCAAACCGGTTTCTGCCCATGGATGCGTTGGCAGATGTCGGGGAATATACCTCCAGAAAAATCATCAGCCTGATCACATAATTCAGGCAATGGGCCTGGGCGGCAGGGGCAGTTCACCCTTTTTCAGAGCGTCCCGGGCCGCCTTCACCGGTATCCGGGCTTCACACGGCACACCCACCTGGCAGAGTCCACAGCCATACCCCTCGAATCCATAGGTGCTTTTCACGTAATCTGCTGATGCAGCCAGGTGCTGGCGGCATTTTTCCTTGTCATGGCCGCTTCTGGAAATTGCTCCTGCAGGACAGCGTTCAATACACTTGCCGCAGGTGCCTTCGGCGTAAAACAGGCAGTAAGCCTGATGACCGGCATATGGCCTGGGCGTGGGTTCAACCGCCAGGTGCGCAACAATGGAACCGGTGCGCATGGCCTTTCCTTTGGCAGTGATCAGGCCGTCACACAACCCAAAGGTGCCCAGACCTGCAGCATGAGCGGCATGGCGTTCCGACCAGGAAGATGCATAGGAAAACCGCTGCGATCTGACAATGGTCCAGTTCGATGCAAGCATGGGTGCGACAGCCCCGCATCCACTGTTTTTAAGGTGCTGCACCAGGTGCTGCCGCAATGCCACATTAAACGCTTCACCGTGAACCCGGATTCTGGCCCACGCTTCTGACGGATATCTGTCCATGGCGACATTTGACTGCCGCACCTGCTCCGTTTGAGGCAAAACCCAGGAAATCACTGTCAATTGATCCGCACTGGCGTTTTTATCAGGACAATGCTGGTGAAACACTTCCCAGGGCGTCCAGTGAAACGCGCCGACATACTCCTTGTACTGCTGCCAGATGGGGTCTGCTCCGGAAGCAAACCCCATCAAAACCGAATCCCAGGCTTTTGTGTCCTCTGGCGATCCCATGGAATTCAACGGGGAGGTCGCGATGAATTTTTGCACAACCTGTTCCAGTGCTTCCCGGGTAATGGCGGATGATACTGTCATAGACAACTCCTTGGTTCATTTTTTTTCCAGGCGCTTTTACACATTTTGAATCCTTTCTTAATCCTTTTCTCATACACTTTCGTTAAAAACGATTCAAACCAAATAATCATTTCTTTTGTACAAGAAATTATCCAGAAAAAGGAGATCAAAATGATCCATGCAGATCTGCATGTGCATTGCAACGCATCAAAACGCCCGTCTGAATGGTTTTTACAGAAAGTAGGTGCGCAAGAATCCTATACAGATATCGATACGGTCTACGCCACAGCAAAACACAACAGGATGGATCTGGTGACCATTACAGATCACAACACCATTGACGGCTGCCTTGAGCTGGTTGAAAAATATCCGGAAGATACGTTCATCAGTGTGGAAGTAACCACCTATTTCCCGGAAAACAACTGTAAAATACATATTTTGCTGTTTGATATCACAAAAGATGAATTTAAAGCCATTGATCGCCTGCGCCATGACATTTATCAGCTCAGGGACTATATCCGCGACAATGATATTGCCTATTCCGTTGCCCATGGGTTTTATTCAGTCAATAAGCGCCTGGACCTGGAAACCCTGGAAAAACTGATTCTGCTGTTTGATATTTTTGAAGGCCGCAACGGAGCACGGAACAAGGATTATAACGAGGCCTGGCAGACCATTCTGCAAAGTCTGACCCCGGTGCATCTCCAGCAGCTGAAAGCCCGGTATGATATTGAACCCATCAGCGCAGATCCCTGGATAAAAGGGTTTACCGGAGGATCTGATGACCATGCAGGGCTTTTCATCGGATTGACCGCAACCGTCAGCCATGAACAGACATCCAACAAAGCCGGGTTTATCCGGGACATCAAGACCAAGAAAACCGCCTGTACCGGGCGATGCAATGACTACAAATCCTTTGCCTTTTCCATCTATAAAATCTTTTGCGACTATTCCAATGGTGCCCATAAAAACACCCCTGGCGGCATATTGGCCTTTATCAATACCGTGGTCTTTGATGACAGGCAAAACCGCCTGAAGCAATGGCTCACCATGAGAAAAGTCAAAAAAGGCAAGCAGACAAAAGATAAAATCATCTTAAAATTTTTTGAAGATGTTTCTCACTGGTCGCATAACCAGCAACTGGACATGGAAACCAAAATGGAGCGTATTTATCACAGCATGGGACTTCTGCTGGATGAATTTTCCAGACTTCTCATCCGCTCCTTTGTAAATGATTTTTCCAAAGGGGATATCGGCAAACTCTTCCGAAACCTGATGTCTGCCTTTCCAGCCCTGTTTATCAGTGTGCCGTTTTTTTCCGCCCTGCGTCACCTGTCCCAGGACAGGGAGACCATCCTTGAATTGACAGAAAAATATGTGGGCAGAAAAAATCCGGTCGGCAAAAAAATCCTGTGGTTCACAGATACCTTCAGTGACTTGAACGGCGTCAGTGTAACCCTTGGTAAATTCAGGGCACAAAGTGAAAAAAGAGATCTCAACATCACCTTTGTGACCTGTCTTCCGGAACCGGAGAAAACCGGTCAGAAAAATGAACATCTCCTGTATCTTCCCTGCATTGAATCGCTCACCCCGGATTTTTACACAGCCTATACCTTGAATTTTCCATCACTTCTGGCCTCTATGGAAATGATCTATCACTACCGGCCGGACCGGATCATTATCTCCACTCCTGGCCCTGTCGGCCTGCTGGGAATGACCATGGCCGGCATGCTGGGCATCGAGTGCACCTCCATCTATCACACCGATTTTGCAGCACAGGCAAAATATATCTTCAGGGATGAAACCATTGCAGGCATTATTCAGTCCGCCATTAACCGTTTCTACTCCTTTTCAACCCACATCAAGGTTCCCACAAAAGAATATATCTCCATACTTGAACAGCAAAACTATGATGTGACAAAAATGAGTGTGTTCAAAAGGGGGATAACTGTTCCCGTTCTGAATGTGAATCCGTCATGGAAAGATGAATTTCGAAAACTGCTGAACC
>JAABSK010000232.1 GCA_011390435.1 Desulfobacteraceae bacterium
TTGGATGCCAGCACATGACACTGTTTGGATTTGATTTCTCCGCTGCAGTAAATCTGAGAATCAATGATCTCGTTTTCAACATACACATTCCCAAAGGTTTCGATTCTGCAGTTGTGAAGATAACGGGCGTGAATATCTCCCTGGGCACTGATCAGCGCATCAGTGATACCGATCCGGGAAACAACATTGCCGATGGCATTGATTGTGGCGCCCCGGATTTCCTCAGCATTGACGGTGCCGGCATTCACCGGATATGCGCCGGTCAGCACTCCTGAAATGTTTATGCTGGCATACGGTTCAAGCGGCCCATACCGTAAGTCCGCATCTTCCAGCACATTGATGACAGGATGAATATACAGTTTCCGGTCGATGGACAGGGACGGGAAACCGCTTTTTCCTGCAAATACTTTTGTTCCATCCTTGGACCTTCGCGTGCCGCTGCCACACCTGAAAGTGAACACCTCCTCTTTTTTCTGCTCAACCGTATTTCCAAACAGATCTTTTTTCAGACAGACCTGGGAACTCAGCCGCTGCTCTGCAAGAGCTTCTCCCTGTTTTTTCTCCTGGCTGTCGATTCCGGTAAGATCAAACAGATACCTGGCTTTCCGGCTTTTCATCAGATCCATGGATAAATCCTGTTTTGCAGCAACAAACCGGGTGTGGTTCAGGTCCAAGTGGCATTGAAGAATCGCATCAGGATAAATTCCATATACAATCTGCCGGTTTTCCAATTCCGCCTTGATATCTGCAAGGCAAACCGGCGGACTGTTTTTGTTTATCGTTACAGTCACCGACATGTTGTCTTCAGAAACCTGTAATGACAGCTCTGGTTTTGCAGGAACGGTTTCCGGTTTAAAACGGTGCTCCTGCTCAGCGATCACCTGATATTTCTGCGCATCCGTGATCAGGTTCAGCTCGACCATGATATCGCCAAGCACCTTGATGATATCTTTGTTTTCAAAGGCTGCTTCCTGCGCGGTTCTGGCCTTTTTGACATCCGCTTCAGTGGCAAATCCCTTTTCAACAACGCAGGCGGCAAACTCCTGATCCAGCACCTTGATCTGCAAAAATCGTTTCTCGTATTCAGACAGTGCAACCTGGGCGTCTGTCTGCGCGGCATCCGGCGCCAGAATCTGTTCCGACCGGCGGGCGACAAATGCCTGCTCTTTTAGAATGGTCTGTTTCTGCTTTACCGTGATCACTCTGGATTCCACCAGAATATCACCGATCAGTTTTTTGATTTTGGCTTTTTTAAAGGCCCTGCGCTGCAGCTCCAAAGCCCTGTCCACGTCCTCCCGGGTGGCAAAGCCTTTTTCAACAGCGATTTTACCAAATTCCTCCCCTCTTTTCTTGACGATCAGGTACTGCTGAATCAATTTGAGCAGCTCCACCTGATAGGTGGTGGCAAACTTCTGCGTCAGAAGTATCCTGTCATAAGTATTTGTGTTTCCCTGTGTTTTTTTCAGGGAATAGATGCGCTGAATGTGGGAAAACTGATCTGGCGTAATCGTTCCGTATTGTAGTGCCAGTTCCGGCAGGGACTGAATATCGTTTGACTGATCCAAGGTGTCTGCTTTCTCTTTTGGTTTAAAATTCCAGACGGTATCTTGTTAAGATAAAGAATTTAAAAGCGAAAGTAAAACCCTTTTCTGACACCCGGACATGGCGTGTTTTCAGCTATACAAGGCCTGAGATATCCACATGATTTTCAAAATGTACTTTGAGCTGTTCATATCCCTGCTCTTTTGACGACAACAGATCATCCGGCAGTTCTTTGACATCAATACCCACCATGTGCAGCCACTTTTTTAAAATCGCCTGTGAATCAAAAAATCCATGCATATAGGTTCCCGCAACCCGCCTGTTTTCAAGGATACAGCCGTCTGAATCTGTACAGGCCACAGAGTTTCGCGAACTGACAAGAAGCCATCGGTTTTCATGGGGCACCTGTGTCCGACCCATGTGGATTTCATATCCCTCTCCGTCAGCTCCGGACCACTGAAACCGACTCAACGTTGTTGTTTTGGGTGCTTTCAGCACCGTTTGAACCGGCAGCAGCCCCAGCCCCCTGCTGCTGCCCGGACGTCCTTCCAGGCCATCCGGGTCATCCACTGACTGGCCCAGCATCTGAAAACCGCCGCAGATACCCAGAACATTCCCACCCGCTTGCACATAGGCGCCAAGGTCTGATTTAAACCGTCTGTTGAGCCAGTCAAGGTCTGCCCGCGTGTTTTTGGAGCCGGGAAGAATCACGGCTGAAAATTTCGGCAGATGCACGGGTGAATCAAAAAAAACCGTCTGAATGCCTGGGATTCCGGACAATGCATGAACATCTGTAAAATTGGCAATATGGGGCAGTCTCACCACGCCGATGGCAGGTGTTTTTTTATCGAAGGTATTGAAATTATAAGATTCTTCGATTTCAACAGAGTCTTCTGCGTCAATTTTAAAGTGGCTGTACCAGGGCAGAACGCCCAACACTTTTTTTCCGGTTTTCTGCTCGATCCAGGCAACCCCGTCCCGGAACAGGTTGATATCTCCTCTAAACCGGTTAATGATAAAACCAATGACCCGGTCTCTGTGTTGCGGGGGCAGACACGCCAGAGTACCGACAATCTGCCCGAACACCCCGCCCCGGTGGATGTCCGCCACAAGAACAACCCTGGCATCTGCATATTCAGCCATGGAAAAATTGACAATATCCGAAGGCATCAGATTCACTTCAGCGCACGAGCCTGCACCTTCAAGCACAATGCGGTCATACTGCTGTGTCAGCCGGTCATATGCCTGGCAGGCCTGGTCAAAATAAAACTGCTTGCGCAGATGATAGGACATTGCGGTTAAATCCTCGTGAACCCTGCCGTTGAGAACCACCTGGGAGTGCTTTTCTCCTGTGGGTTTTAGCAATATGGGATTCATGTCCACGTGGGGCACCACCCTGGCTGCCTCAGCCTGAACAATCTGGGCTCTGCCCATTTCAAGACCGTCAGGTGTGATCCCTGAATTATTGGACATGTTCTGGGACTTGAACGGGGCCACCCGGAACCCCCTGTCTGCAAATGAGCGGCACAAGGCTGCTGCAACAATGCTTTTTCCCACATCAGATCCTGTACCCAGAACGGCAATATGCTGTGTCATTATTTTTCAATCCCCACCCGGGCGTGAACGCCCTGGTGATAATAATGTTTGATTTCTCTCATCTCCGTTACCAGATCCGCCCTGTCAATCACCTGATCACCAGCCCCCCTGCCGGTTATCACCAGCTCGACTGACGCGGGCTTCATCTTTATCAGGTCCAGAAGGTCATTTTCAGTCAAAAGGCCGCAGGTCACTGCCACGTTGGCTTCTTCTGCGATCACCACATCGTAGTGATTTTCTGTCAGAATGGCACACAGTTTCTGATATCCGGCCCGGGCAGCAGCGGCATCTTCCTCAGACGGCCGGCCCTTGACAAACCGCCCTGTTCCGTACTGTTCCACAACGATATTCTCAAATCTGGACAATGCCTTGATTTCCGAATAATCCCCTTTTTTTAAAAACTGAACAATATACACCCGCAGTCCTGCGCCGGCAGCCCTGAGTGCCAGTCCCATGCTTGCGGTTGTCTTGCCTTTGCCGTTGCCTGTATACACCTGAACGTAACCTTTCATCATCGCTCCTGAATTATGGTGTTCACAATCAGATCTCATATTTTTCAGCATATCCCCGGGGGGTATACAAAAAATCCAGATAGCGCCGGGACGCACTGGAGCCGACAAATAAAACCGTCTGCATTCCCACCGCTGCCTGGTCCATCTGATCCAGTGTGGTAAACGATACGGCCTGGTTCTCCCGCATGGCTCCGGTAACCACCCCCACAGGTGTCTGTGGGCTTCGGTGCGCCAGAATCAGCTCTTTTGCCCGGGTCAGCTGCCAGTCCCGTTTTTTGCTTTTCGGATTATACAAAACAATCACAAAGTCTGCCATGGCAGCACAGGTAAGACGTTTTTCAATCACTTCCCATCGGGTGAGCAGATCGCTCAGGGAAACAGCGGCAAAATCATGCGTCAGCGGAGCACCGGCCAGGGCGGCACCAGCAGCAAGGGCTGGAATCCCCGGAACAATCTCCAGAACCAGACCTGCTTTTTTATCGGCAGCGGCGGGCGCTTTATCCGGGCGAATCAATGGAATTTCACGCTGCTGGCAGATCTCGAATACCAGCCCTGCCATGGCATAGATTCCTGAATCCCCGCCGGATATCAACGCGCAGGATTGACCTGCCAGCGCATGATCAATGGCTTTTTCAACCCGGTCAACCTCTTTCATCATTCCGGTGGAAATCATGGTTTTATTTTGAACCAGCTCCTGAATCAACGCCATATACGTGGTATAGCCTGCCACACAGTCCACCGATCTGATCACCTCAATGGCCCGCTGTGACATGTGGTCAATATGACCCGGTCCTGTCCCGATAATATATAATTTCATTGTATTTTTGCCACAGCAATGGTGACATCCTTGTTTTTTTTCTTGGTGATCATCAAGTTTTCATGCCCGGCCGCAAGCAGTGCTGCCGCCTCGCATACACTTTTCACTCCGACATGCCGGTGCACTGTATCTGACGGTGTTTGAATC